>CANMPY010000120.1 GCA_947499775.1 Bacteroidota bacterium
GTCTCGGCGATGGTTGATAGGAAGGAACTTGAAACCGGTCAACCTGTGTCTTGAGTGTTTCCATATTGGCAATTATCTTTGCTAGTTTACCCACCGGTTTTACTTCAGCAAAAGCTTTCTGCCAACCTGGCCTATCAAGGTGAATAGCTAACACTTCATCTCCGCCCGAAACCTCACTGCCACAATAAAGTATTCGAGTAAATGGGTCGAAACTTGCATTTGCAGATAATCATAGAGTATTGGTTTTTAATTTAAATACTAATGGAACAGTTGCTTCGTATCATAGTTCGTATAATTATGAGGCACCGACAGGTACAACTTTAAAAGTGGCAGGTATTGAATTTACCTCGGGCAGCGACAAATTGGCCTTTTCTACTTTTGACCCTTCATGGAGTACAACTTATAATGCTGTTTATCTTTGGGATTTTACAAATAATACCAGCCCATCTGCTTTTTCTTCATCTTCGGATTTTGGTAGATCGGCTATTGAAATGGGGAAAGATGCTAATATGTATGTGGCAAGGTCAAACGGATTACATAAACTTAATCTAAGTGGATTAACTATTTCCAGTGTAATTACCGGAATTATTATTTATAAAACATCCAATATTTTTACACTTCATGACCCAAATACAACACGTGATTGCGGTATTTATAATCTTCCTGATCAGATTGACGGAAAGGTAATTGAATATTTCAACCTGTCACAAACTGCATATACAGTTAAGAGAGGTAAATTAAACTGGAATAAAACTGTCAACGTACCAATAGGTGGGGCCAATTGGACAAAAAGCTCTCATGCACTTACCACTAAAGGTGAGGATAAGGTTTACGTGCTAGGAATTTTAGAATTTAGGCAATTAAGCGGTAGTAGTTCGGGCATTATGTCAATGGATGGGATGGAAGTACAATTTTATACTGATGCCGAATGTAATGTCTATCAAGGTGCCGGAATCCATTTAAAGGGTACAACTTTTAAAGGTATGGATTGCGGACTTATGTGGAAAGGTGTAGATTTAAGAAAAGAAGGGTCTAAAACAACCAAATCAGTTATTAAAATGGAACTAAAAACGTCTAATAGTGCCAGCAGTTATATAATGGATGCCTACAATGGTATAAAAACTATTGGCAAATGGGCAAGTATTGAAATAAAGTCATATGCTGTATTTGATAGAAACGAAATTGGTATAAATGTATTGGGCATTGAACCCGCTAATATTGCTGTAAATGGGGCTATAATGATAGGGGCTACCCCATTACGAGACCAAACGAAGGGTTTTAATTTTTACCCCGATTATGATGATTATCTAAAGCGAACCATTACCCATATCGTGGTAAATAAATCAAATGTAGTAATAGGAAGTTTGACAGGTGCTAAAAACTGGTTACACGATGCGCAACATGGAATAAAGGCTGTAGCCAGTAGTCTTCAACTTTATAATTCAGAGATTGACCAAGATAATCAATTATTTAGCACCACGGTAGCCTATTGGCCAAAATATGGGGTATGGTTTAATGCTAATAAAGAAGCTAATAAACATGAGCTAAAGATAATTGGTTGCAAGTTTTATAATATACAACAAGGTGTAAGGATAGAAAATTTGGCTAAAAGGACAACAATAAGACAGAATGAATTTAATACAACCTATGCTTATGCAATAGAGTATACAGGGAACCTTCGCGGAGGATTAGATATAGGGTATGATGGCCTTAATAGTGCAAATACTTTTACTTCCTGCAATTGGGCAGCAATACAATGCTGGGGTAATTCAGCAGCATATATAAAACCAACATCCTTAAACCCTGATCCTATAAATACAGAAATCAAGATATGGGGCAATACTATTGATAATCATACTTATGCCACAGGAATTGCCGTTGCAGAGCCTGTTTTGGGTACAAGAGGTTATGGTTTCATTGTTATTGGATTTAATAAAATTGGATTAAATCAGCGAGTAGGTCAGGGCATCGTTCTAAAGCAAATAGTTGGGGCAAATCCGGTAAAACCATTGTCTAACAATAATGATATTGCTTTTAGGATAACTAGTAATACTATAAATTTTTCTACCACCTCAAATAAATTTTATAATGGTATCTTATCGGAAAACAGTAACAAACTTAATTTTATCCAAAATGAAATACATTCTGGCACTTTTGGGGATTGGCGAAATGTAGGGATCGCTTGCAGTGAAGGCATAAATAATTTAGTGTATGGTAACACCGTGCAAGCAGGTAAAGGATTAATGGTAAAAGGCAATGGTATATTTAGCAACTATTACTGCAATAACTTTAATCAATGTGTGAATGGGATACAATTATTGCATAATGTATTGAGAAATAAATCCGGCGGAGCATTTCCATATGATGATACAATTCACTCTAGACGTAATCCAAGTACATCAGACATTTTCGGGCGTCCTAATATATTTAATAATGGGGGTGCAAATCCAATAACATGGGGAGCCGATATTGATGTATATAATAATACAATTCGCAATAACAGATGGGATTTTGTTAATGGAAAAGTACCTGTGATTACAATTTCTATACCTCCACCACCTAATGCTATTAATACAATTGTGAAAAATAATAATAGAATTGACCCTTGTATTAGCGAATTACCGGAAATTCCACCACCAGTTTATAATCAAGTTAACATTGATTATAATGGTATAGCAGATTCGGTAATGACTTGGAAATTGAAATATACTGTGAACCGCGCCAATCAGGAAGGACAAACTACCCAATGGGTAAATAATACCAATATAATAGCCATTCAAAAAATGGAAGATTCTATCCAAGCATATCGTTACGTAGTAGCCAAAACTATTTTAGATAACTTTACTCCTGGATCAGCCATAGATTCAGCTTTTAAAGCAGTTTTTTCTATATGGATAAATAATCGCCTAATATTGGATACCGTATGGCTTGGACATACGGTATTGATAAGTGATACAGCCTGGGCAGATAGTGTAAACTATGCGGTGCAAAGTATATTTATCGATACTGTTTCATATTCGTTGCATGCAAAACAGTTGACCGATAATGAGGTGGGAATATTAACCAATATAGCCCAATTGGATGCTGTATTGGTTAATCCTGCGGCCTACCCGGCTCGTGCCATACTTTGGGGCGAAAAGCACTTGCAATTTAGCGACCCTATAATTCCTTTTTACCCTAATATAGAGGGGTATGTCTTAGCACCATGCATCGGCGGTGGAGATACAGGAATTGTTATAAAACTATATGACAGTATAGGAGTTTTTACAGGAATTAAAACCAAAACTCTGGACAGTGGTTTTTTTATAATAGAAGGTACTAAATTAAATACCCTTAATTTGAGAATGAAATACTATATTTCGGCCATGTTATCTAATGGTACAGTAAATACAGGCAAAGCCACCTATAACGAATTGGCCTTGCAAAGCTATCATACGTTTGCTTGTACTGAACCACTTAACAAAAGGAAAACAGGTATCAATCAATTTAAAAAAGAAGCTATAGTTATATATCCAAATCCATCCTATACAGGATTTATATTAACTAATATGCCTGAAAGCTGGACAATACGGGTAAATGAAATGATGGGAAAAATAATATGGGAGAAAGATGGTTCAGGTAATACAAGTATTCCAAATGGTATTTTGGCTAAAGGAATTTACACCATAGTAATTACAAATGCAAGTACAAATGAACAGGTTAGTAAAAAACTTTTGGTTCAATAAGTGTTTAATAACCTTACTTATGTTGTGCGGCAGTTTAATTAATACTACCGCACAGCATAGTTTTTTTATAAAAATAACTGCTTCCGGGGCTTATGCCCCTAATGTGTTTGAGGATGAAAAAGGGTGCATCATAGCCAAGTATGATTATGGCTTGACCCGGATAAACCCAGATGGCAGGATACTTTGGCAAACCAGTGATAAAGCTTTAGTAAAGGGGGCTTGCATTGCCGATTCGCAACATTTTATATTTCCATCTATTGCTTCAGAAATGGGAGGGTTTGCCTTTCAGGCTATTGATTATAAAGGAAAAACCCTGTGGATAGTACAAGAAGAAATTATGCAAACCACCAGATTACGAACTATCAGGGATTTTATAATAGATTCGGCTCGCAAACAATACATAGTAGCCGGGGACAGAGGAAAAGTTGGTATCAGTCAAAACATTTATTATTGGATAGCTGGCTTAGATTATAGAGGCCATATACTATGGGAACGAGAGTGGCGCGATAATGGAGAAAACCGTTATTTTAAAAAAATAATAAAAAATAATAAAACGAGGGGGTATATATTGTTGACTCAAGATGTTAATTTTATATTGGAAAAACAGGAATTATTTAGTTTAGATAGTATCGGTCAGTTATTGGAAAGAAGCTACATAGAGCCAAATCCATGTAATATTAATCCTGATTCCAGGAATTATAGAGTGAAGGATTTAATTGCTTTTAACGATACAATGTTTTTAGCTACACTTAGTTGTCGTTTATCAAACGACTGTCCTCTAAAAGAAGGTAATTATTTTTACTTTTATAATGCAAATGGTAAATTAATTAAAAGATTAAAGAACGCCTGGGCTGTTGATTTCATCAGACAAACAAAAGATAAAAAAATTGTAATTTGTGCTGGAAATTTTATTGGTAAGTTAAATACTAATTTTGAATTGGAATGGGCTAAAGATATATTTCCAGAGGATAGTATGGCATTGGTATTTATAGAAGATTTTGCCCAATGTAAAGATGGCGGCTATCTTGGAATAGCTGGGGGATATAGGGCAATCAATAATAATTGGTCAGATATACAGTATGTGGTTTATGTTTTTAAAACCGATAGTCTTGGCAACATAAATCCCAAAGAAGAATATATTGAAAAACTACAACCTGTAATGCTGCAACCCAACCCTGCCAGTAATAAAGTAAGGATTGCTATTCCTTATTATTATGGTAAGGTAACGGTAGAGTTTTATACTATGCATGGGGTATTTTTATTTAAAAAGACAAAAGATGAACAAGATATGTACGATATCAGTAGCTTGGCTACAGGAATATATATTGTAAAAGCACGTTTAGAAGAAACGGAAGAATTAAGGACAATGAAGCTAATAGTGCAATAGATTTATTACACAATTTTATCTGCTAAATATTTTCTCCATAATTTTTTTTATAGGTGTGTATAAATTTACATACCCAAAAGTTCAGTCCTTATGATTTAAAGCGACTTACATAAGTGTTCGGGAAATAATACCAGAAAATTAGTTAATTTTTAGTATTGTCGCATTATTAGTGGACTGGTAAGGTAATAAACGGAATGAATCAGGTACTCCTTATGATTAAGTTTAATACAAAATGGTCATCATATAATTTTCCTTTCGTAATATATAATTATAAATAGGTGCCAAAAATATCTACTGCCTTATTTTGTTGAATTATACCAGTTGTCTTTTGTTAGTCTATTGTAATTATTATTTAATAATCATTGTTGCCCGACAAATATATAAATAAATTTTATTTTGCGAATTTTATTTAAAAATCAAGTAGTTACGTTTTTAGTTTTGTTGTTTTAAAAAAGTAAGTCCCTAAAAAAAGTCATACTGCCAATTTTTTGTTTCTTCTTTATGCCAATCATTATCTGGATTTTCTAAAAATTGCTGCAAATGAATATAGTTAAACAAATGAATTTTGCAGAAACTTACCAAATTGGAAAACGCCTATAATTTTCTCAAGGTTTTTTGTATTACAGTTGTAAGTAAATTGGCTATTAAAGCACAATATATCTGTATTTTTATAGCATTTTCATTGTTGCCAAAAAAATATTTGAGTGGAAAATTTTGTTTTAATTGTTTGAATAATAATTCTATTTACCAACGCAGTTTGTAAATATCTGCTACTAAATCAGTTCTCATTTCAAATAACTTGGTTAAAAACTCAAATTCAAGTTTTAAAACTCGGTCATAAAACCTAACCTTACGCAGTTTTAATTTACGTGATGCGTCGACTGATTGTGCCGACGTATCTTTTACTGTAATTTCAATGATTTCAACTTGAAGTACACCCGAATAAACATGATCTTCTATTGCATTTGTTTGCACAGTTGCATAAACAGCATTGTCTTTTATGCGTGTTACAAATCCTGTTTTATTTTCAGTAAACGTCTTAAAAGCCTTGTAATCATTATGCCCTTTATCAAATATAAATATTTTTGGCATCAATTTTTAATTTATGTAATGAAGTATGGTCGTGTTTTGCCGCTTCCGTGAACCAAACTAATTTGGGAACACTTTCATCAAC
>CANMPY010000121.1 GCA_947499775.1 Bacteroidota bacterium
TAGTAAGCGCATCAATATCTAATATTGGGAAAGGTGCATCGGAATCATTAACCGAGCATGGACTTCCCGATAATATTATTCCTTTTACCGATTCATCTATTTCAGGAATTTTATTAAACGGATGGATTTCCGAATAAACATTTAACTCCCTGATTCTACGTGCAATTAATTGTGTGAATTGTGAACCAAAATCAAGAATTAATATTTTTTCTACCATCATTTTTTAGAAGTGGCAAAAGTAATACATTATAGTGAAAGGAAACCCCTAGAATGTTATATGGTATAAAAGATTGGATTAAATCTCCG
The DNA here is from genome assembly GCA_947499775.1 of Bacteroidota bacterium. Classification (GTDB taxonomy): domain Bacteria; phylum Bacteroidota; class Bacteroidia; order NS11-12g; family UBA9320; genus JABWCE01. The sequence continues at coordinate 307 of CANMPY010000121.1, forward strand.
TGTATTTTTTTTTTAGAGAATGAAGTACAATTATATTCTAACTTCTTTTGAATAGTGTTAGGCAATATTGGAAATGTCTTTAAACAAATTTTTCTAAAATTAACTTTCGTTAAATTTATAGCCTACCCCACGTAACGATTTGAAATGTTTAGGGTATTTCGGATCTACTTCAAAATATTTACGAAAAGCCAATACAAAGTTATCAATAGTTCGGGTAGATGGATACACAGCATAGCCCCAAACCGTTTGCAATATTTTTTCTCTACTCACTACTTCATTCTTATTTTCAACTAACAATTTCAAGAGCAAGGCTTCTTTTTTGGTCAAAGAAAATGGGCCATGTGGACCAATAGCATCATAGCTATCAAAATTTATATAATTGGTACCAAATGAAAATTCATTAAAATTGGTCTTTTTGGGCATTGGCTCGTTGCGCAATAGTAATTTCCTAACCCTTAATAGCAATTCTTCTAAATTAAATGGCTTTGCAATGTAATCATCGCCCCCTTTTTTTAATCCTAAGATTCTATCTTCGGCAGTGCCCTTAGCCGACAAAAATAAAATTGGCATTTTGCTATCGTGCAATCTGATGCTTTCTGCCACACCTATTCCATCAATATTAGGCACCATAATATCTAAAACGGCTAAATCAAATTTCTCCTCTTTATATTTTGCAATTGCGGTTTGGCCATCAAAAACACATACAACATTATAGCCCTCCAATTCAAAATTTAATTTTAAAGCATCAGCTAAATGCTTTTCATCTTCGAGTAACAGAATTCTCTTTTTCATTGGTCAGTTATTTATATGTTTAAAAACAAACTATTCTATTTTTACAATTATATAATATACATAGAATAAATAAATTACATATACTTCTTACATACGCAATTATTTTACAAATATGGCAAATATATTCATTATGACAATAGGCCTACTGCTAAATAATATCAAAATAACCTAAGTAAAGTCAGGAAAGGTCAAAGTAAATACGGTTCCTACTGGGCTATTATGAGAAACACTTATTTTCCCTTTATGTTTTTCAACTGCTTGTTTAACGATAAACAAACCTAGTCCGCTCCCTTTTGTATCGCGAGTTTCTTCGTCTTGTAGGCGGTAAAATTTCTTAAATATTTTTTTTCTAAATCTTGGGCTAATGCCTAACCCTTTATCTTTTATTTCAATCATTAACTCGTGATTTTTTTTATAAAATAATAGTTCTACAGGCTGATTATTTGAGTACTTAATAGCATTCTCCATGAGGTTATTTAATGTCATTTTAAGCAATACCGGATCGCCGTAGTACATAATATTTTCTACAATATTACCACTCACCTCATTTTTTAACGCAAAATTTTTCTTAACCTCATTTACTAGTTCCGAAAGGTTTATCTGCTCTTTTCTAATCTTATACCTATCATTTTCCATTTGCATGGCTGTTAGCATATTTTCGGTCATGTATTGTAATCGAGAAGCGTTTTCTAATATATTTTCCATTAGCTCAGCTTGCTTTTCTTTAGGCAAAACCCTGGTCTTTAAGGTTTCTCCAATAAGTTTAATAACTGCAATGGGTGTTTTTAACTCATGAGTTACAGATAACAAAAAATTATTTTGCTGTTTATTTAAATCAAAAACCATATTTACTGAAAAATACACCCCGAATAATCCTACACCAATAAGCAAGGTTAATAATATGGCCTCAACTGTAAAGCTCCTCTTTTTCAATCGCAATTCTGTGGCTAATCGTTTTATGGTAATCGGATCTACATAAATTACAGCAATCTTAGTTTCATGGTTTGGTGCATAGTTTATTGTGTAATTGCCCATGAAGGTTTTATGAACAAATGCATTAACTAAAGCCGTATCGGCTACGACTCTTACATCATTAATTATAAAAGTATCGCATGCATTCGTTTTAAATTTATTGGCGAGTGCCATTTCAATTACTTTTAATTCACAAGTCTTTTGCCCCGAATTTAATAATAGTGTTTTCATCTTATATTCATCGTTGCTAAAAAGAAGCAACGAATAGGTCCACCAACCAAACCCAGCTAATACATAAACGACGATTAAAAGAAATAAAAGTTTTAATTTCATTGAAATATTTAATAGGACAAATATGACATATAAACCATTATAAACAAAGAAGAGGAAAGCATACCTTTCCTCTTCTGACTATTGCAATAATAGGGATGATTTTAATCTAAAGTAATTTCTTTTACCTTTCCGTATCCTAATTTATTAAGCGACTCGCGAATCTTATAGGCATGTCCAACTACAATAATGGTCATGGTTTCGGGATGCAATGTTTTTTTGGCAATGGCATCGATATCGGCCTTTGTCAATCCCTTAATCAATTGCAGTTGTTCATTTACATAGGTAGATGGCAAATTATAGGTAATAATTCTATTTAAGAATCCTGCCTTTTGGTTAGGCGATTCATATTTTAACGCATCGGCCAACAACAAAGAACTTTGTGTGAATTTTAATTCTTCTTCTGTTATTCCATTGGCTTTATAATTCACAATTTCTTTCATTACTTCCCTAATCGCACTATCTGTGGCATTGGTTCTGATATCGCCTTGCCAAAAGAATGATCCATAATATTTATTACCTGTAAAAGCAGATTGAGGACTATAAGCAAATCCATGCTCTTCACGTATGTTCATTGTTAATCGACTATTAAAATTGCCACCTAAAGAAAAATACATAACATTGGTTTTAAAATAATCGCCATTATAATCGTAAGGAATATGATTTTGTGCCACTGTAACAACTGATTGTGGGGCATAGGGTTTATCGATAAGGTAAATCTGAACTTTATCAAATTTAGGCAATACGCCAATAGATGGAATGACTACAGTTTTGTTTTCCCATTTTTTCAAAAAACTTAACTTTTCAATGGCTTCAGCTTGAGAAATATCACCTGAAACCACCACATTGGTAACCGATGGTGAATAAAACTTTGCATAATAATCCTTCACATCTTCGAGTTTAATTTTATTATTTGATTTAAATGTTCCTGAATTCGATTCCTCAATTAAGGTTCCTTTATATAATATTTTATTATAAGCTATGTCCGACATCGACGAAGGATTTTTCTTATTGCTTTGAACCGATTCCAAGGTTTGTTTTTTCAGGCGCTTAAAGTCAGCAGGATCAAAGCGCGGAGTCATTAATACCCCTTCTAAAAGTAGAAGTGTGGCATCCAAATTTTCTTTCAAACAGCTTACATAACAATTGGTTCCATTCTCAGAACTTCCAAACCCTATGTTACTTCCTAACTTATCAAGCTCGGATTGAAACTCTTCGGATGTTAATTTTGTGGTTCCTTCGGTCATTAGTCCAGCCGTCATAGCGGCCGTTCCTGTTGGATATTTTCCAGTTTCTACCAATTGGCCACCTTCCATATTGAATGATATAATAACCTTTGGACTTTCGCTTGTTTGAGTTCCAATAATTTTTAATCCATTGTCGAAAGCCGTGGTATAAAATTCAGGTAAACGTACTGCCGAAACTGGTTTTAACTCCGGTTTTAATGAACGGTCAAAATTATCAACAGGCGCTTCGTAGGTTAAGCCTTCGTATTGAACATCCATAACTTTTTCTTCGAAAGCATGTGGATTTACACTTTTTCCTTTAGCCGTATCTTCGGTTTCGCTTGCTTGTGGAACTACATTTATAATTATGCTTTTTTTGTCTTTTATATACGTTCTAAAAACACGCATAACATCTTCAACCGTCACGGCTTCAATAGAGTTTATTTCATCGGTTAAATTATAACTTTTATTAAGTAACATGTTCCAATGGCTTAATTTCAGAGCTTTTGATTGAACCCCATCCATAGCATTTATGGCATTGGTTTTAAACACAGTTTTGGCCTTATTTATCTCTTCAAGTGTGCATCCTTGGGCATCAAAATCAGTTAAAACTTGTCTTATTTTTGTTTCTACTTCTTTAACTGTTAATCCGCCATAGGCAGCTACAACATCTATTTCCATAATACCTGCAAGCTCTAATGAGCTATTGCCTGATGATACTTGAACCGCTTCTTCCGTTTTAACCAGTTTTTTATACAAAGGCGAACTATTATTACCAGCCAATACATACGCCAAAATATCCAATGCATTTTGATCTTTATGAAATTCGGGTACGGTTGGCCATGCCATTAATGTAAGTGGAAGATAAATATTATCTGATATTTCTACATATTGATCGTATGGTAAAATGGTGCTAACCTTTTTCATTTTTGTAACAGGTTTACCTTTTTTAAATGTACCATAATATTTATTAACCCAAGCCTTTACTTCTTCAGGATTAACATCGCCAGATACAACGACAGTAGCATTGTTTGGTTTGTACCAACGCAAAAAGAATTTGCGCAAATCGTCATAAGTAGCTATATCTAAATCATCGGTAAATCCTATCGGTGTCCATTCATAGGTTTGATTTGCAAACATGGTTTTAAACATAACCTCACTCAACATTCCATAAGGTTGATTGTCGTAGCTTTGTTTCTTTTCGTTTTTTACGGCATTGCGTTGGCTTTCAAATTTTGCTTGTGTAAACCCTTCCAAAAGCGTCGACATCCTATCGGCTTCCATCCAAAGGAGTGATTCGGTAAAATTGCTTGGCGCAGTGTTTATATATACAGTTTGATCAAATGATGTGAATGCATTATTGGTTCCCCCTGCTTTTGATATTAATTTAAAATGTTCTTCGTCGGCAATATTTTTTGATCCCTGAAACATCATATGTTCGAAAAAATGCGCAAACCCACTGTTGCGTATGCTTTCGCGTGCCGATCCAACATGGTAGGCAATTTGTACATGCACAATTGGATCCGAATGATCCTCATGAATAATCAAGGTTAGGTCATTGCTCGTAAGCTTGTATTTTTCATAGGCAATAAATGGTTTTCCAGGTTGTGGCTCTGCTTTTTCTATCAACTCATATTGACCAAAAGCCAATGATGAAACTGCACAAGTCAGAAGGACTAAAATTGATTTTAATTGAATGGACATAATTCTGATTTATATTTTCCGCAAATTAACTCCGAAAGAATCGAAAATTTCAAAAAGCTTTCGATTAATCTATTATTAAAATAGTTCTAAGCTTAAGATGGAATAAATGCAGGGTTAGATACCTGAATTAATTATCTCAATAATATGCTATCCAAGCTTGAGTTATCCCTTGAGCTACTAAACCATCTAGAATTACTTTTGCTATCTTCTTATCAGTACCAGCAAAGATTGCAGTTCTATAAAACCCGCTTTGATCGGCAAGTATTCTTACACTAGGATAATTTTGACTAATCCTTTTGGCTTCTTTAATGGCTAATTGAATATCGCGAGCCGATAAAATCACGACATAAAACGACTGGGTTTTTTCTTTTACAATTTCGACGAATATTTCCGAATTTGTTTTTGCTGTATCTAAATCCTTTGACTTTTCAGCATTCGAAGTTGGATTCACATTGTCCATTTGGGCTATCTCTTTCCCAGTTGCTAAATAAGATAACCTAAAAATTTCCTTTTTAATGCGAGAATAATTTTCATTTAAGAACCGAATGGCCCCTTCTAATGAATCAATTTTAGCTCTATTAGATGCATTTTTTTCTATTGATGCATCTTTAATCATCTCTATACTGCGGTCAAATAATGAGTCAACGGTTTTATTATTCTCAAGTTTGTTAGCTCTTTTTTTAACTTCCTTGGGTTTTTCTTTATCTGAGAACCTTATGCCATGAATAATCCCTAAAGAATGAACTAAATGCGTTTCAAAACTCCCACTCAATTGCTGATTTAGTGCACTCCATATCACTACCGACGTGTGTTTTTTTATGGCTAACTCAAGCCCAATGGCATAACGTAAAGAATAGGTTTTGGGTGAGTAGTCTGTTTTTTTTTGTTTTGGGAAATATAAATAATGATACCCAAATGAAAAATTTGGCGAAAGAATAGGATTTTTATGA
>CANMPY010000122.1 GCA_947499775.1 Bacteroidota bacterium
TTAGACCCTTCCTTCTCCTGAAAATAAATTAATTTTTTGCCGCAAGAGCTAAGGATGATTGTAGCTGCAAAAAGAATGAAAAGGTATTTATTTTTTCTCATTTTTTATTTTTTAGACGGCAAAGTTAATACTTTATTTATAGGCACATCGGCTATTAAAGAACATCCCAAGGATTCAATACTTACTTTTACTTTATTTTTCCCAATTTTTATCACCTTTCCGGTGTAATTCATAAAAGGGCCACCATCAATTTGAACGATGCTATTTAATTCAGGCACGTTATATTCGACTTGTATATTTTGGTATTCTCCCAAAAATTTCTTTATCACTAAAATTTCTTCGTCCCTGATTACCGCAGGTTTGCCAAGCCAATACACAAAGTTAAGCACTCCTTTCGTTTCTCTTATTTTTTGCTGATCGGCGTCTTCAATTTTTACAAATATGTAGGAGCGAAACAAGGGCTCCTCTACTATTTTTTTTCGATCACTCCATTGCTTTAGCACCTTATGCAAAGGGAGGTAATTCTCTATCCCGCTTATGTCAAACAACCCAGAAACTTTTTTTTCGTGGCGGGAATTGACGTATACGGCGTACCAGTGTTTCATTTAAAGTTAGATAGAGATTAAGATTAAGGTTAAGGTTAAGGTTGAGGTTGAGGTTGAGGTTGAAATCAACCTTAACTTGAGCCTTAATTCAAGGATCTCATTAATTTATTTAATTCGTGAATAACATTTTCTATTTTTCTAAAGTTCGGCTCTATTTCTACCATGTTAAAATAGTTAACATTATGGCCATATATTAAATGACTTTTCGTTTCAAAGGCACTTCCTCTAGAAATAACATAAAACCTTTTTTTGTCTGGTGCGGTGCCTCTTCCAAAACCTTCTGCTATATTGGATGAAATAGATTCAGAAGAACGACGCAATTGACTGGTTAATGCATAATCTTCACTTTTAGGAAGCCGAACCGTCAGCTCAAATACATCCACAGCTATTTCCATTGCTAATTTCCATACAGGCATATCTTCAAAACTTAAATATGTCATGCCTTAATCTCAACCTAAACCTCAATCCACAGCTTCGCCACCTCAGTCACATAGTACAGAGTGGCAATTGTATAAAAAGGATACCAATTTACGCTTTACTCCAAAGCAGTAATGCAGGTATTTTATTGGTCTCAAATATTAGCAAATCGGCTTTATCAATTTGCTTAATATTTAATTTACGGTGTATTGTTTCTTCAACGCGAACGATAAGTTCGTCGAGGTAAGCTTTGTTTACATTTCCTAAAATGAGTAGCTCTATCGTATCGCTGTCGAGGCCACGTGCAAAGCTGCCAACGAGAAACACTTTTTCGGGCTCACCTAAACGCGACACAATGTGATCGATTATTTTATCGATGCCCACAAATTTTCGAATAATTGAATTAATCTCCGGATAAAGTGGGTGTTTGGTATTGGCTTTAAAAATTTTTTTGTTTTGCTCAGAATAGGAGTTTAATAATCCTGATTCTTCAAATTTGTTAAGTTCTAAACGAATGGCATTCGTTGATTCTCCAAACTCAGCTTCAAGGTTGCGTAAATATGCCGTATTACTCGCATTCAAGAAGAATTTAAGCAACAGTTTAATCTTAGTTTTTGATGAAACCAGAGAATCGAGCATGTTTAGTAATGAGTAACAAAACTACTCAATATTGATTAATACGCAACTATTTTTTTATTTTTCTAAGTTAAATTTAGGGGATTAAAAATAGCCATTGCTTTTAGGCAGTTTTAACTTGAGTGAATGCTGGTTGTTGGTTGGAAGGTTTGTTGGTTTGAAGGTTTGATAGTTAGATGGTTGGTTTGTATGGTTGGAAGGTTTGGTGGTTGGGTGGTTAGATGGTCTGGTGGTCTGGTGGTTAGGTGGTTAGATGGTTGGAATGTTTGGTTGTTAGATGGTTGGATATGTCTTAATTATTTTAACATATCACGTTTAAGCATTGCCCTAATTCCCTATCCCTTAATCTCAACCTCAACCCTAACCTCAGCCTTTAACCTTAACCTTTAACCTTTCTACTTTAACCCACCTTAGCGGTGGCAAGCTTTTAACCTTTACCTCAACCTCACCCTCAACCTTTACCTCAACCTCAACCTCAACCTCACCCTCACCCTCACCCTCCCCTCCCTACCTCACTTCTTGCATAAGTTTTTTGACCCACGGCGAAATAATAAGTAACAGGATTCCGGATATCAGTGCATAAATAGCTAACTGATGGTAACCACCTGTATATGTAATAAGTTTTTCGGTCGCCGTTGCATTTTTGTCAGGCGAAACCATATCTGCTCCTAAAATTCCTGCAACGTATTGACCATAGGCACTGGCCAAAAACCACATTCCCATCATCATACCCCACAATGGTTTGGGTGATAATTTTGTCATTAACGATAAGCCAATTGGGGATAAGCAAAGTTCTCCAAACGTAATTACTAAGTATGCTAAAGTGAAAAAATCAAGCGATGTAATGCCCTGAAGATTTGCAAAAAATCGAGTAGAGTAGAATATGAAGAACCCACCGGATAGCAGTATAAAACCAAGCCCAAATTTAATAACAGCATTAGGCTCAAGTTTTTTGCGCGCCATCCATATCCATAACAAGCCTACAATTGGGGCAAAAATTATGACAAAAAGTGAATTGGCCGAATTATTAACCCCATTTGGATCTAAGGGAATACCAAGCACGGTGTTGCTGAGATTATTCTTAGCAAAAAGACTTAAGGATCCTCCGCTTTGCTCAAAAAATGCCCAAAAAAGTATAGAAAAAAGAATGAAAATTAAGGCCGCGCCAAGTTTAATATTCTCATTTCGGTTGTATTTAGACATTTCATATCCTAAATAGATGAGTGTAAGGGGGCCAATAATATACATAAACCAATCTGTGTATTCAGGATTTGCAACCATTATCATTATAAGTGGGATAATGGCGATTGAGCCTACATAAACCGCATAGTCATACCATAAGTTTTTACTTTCGTATGGTTTATTTTTTATAGGAGAATATCCAATTGGTCCCAGGTTTTTTTGGGTAAAGAAAAAAGTGATAAGACTAATCGTCATGGCAACTGCAGCTAAACCAAAAGCAAGGTTCCATGAATAGTTTTTTGCAACGGTTATACAGGCATAGCCTCCAAGTAAGGCTCCAAGATTTATGCCGCTATAGAAGAGTGAAAATCCAGCATCGCGTCTAACATCCCCCTCTTTGTATAATCCACCTACCATTGTAGAGATGTTAGGTTTGAAAAATCCTGTACCAATAATATTGAATCCAATGCCCAGAAAAAAATATTGCTTTGGATCAAACGCCAAAATAAGACTGCCAATGATCATTAAAAGCCCCCCCCAAACTAACGATTTTCTAAACCCTAAGATTTTATCGGCAAACAGTCCACCTATAAAGGTGAAAGCATAAACAAAAGCCTGGGTAGCCCCATATTGAAGGTTGGCTATTTTATCATCCAACATCAATTCGGTAACCATAAAATACACTAGCATTCCACGCATTCCATAAAAACAGAAGCGTTCCCACATTTCGGAGAAGAAAAGAGACCAAATTTGCTTGGGATATTTTCCCTCAAAATTTTGAATTTCTTCTAAAGTTTCTTTTGCCATGAGTTTAATTTATTTAATATTTTTTATGCTCATTATTCTGTTCGACCATTTTAATATGGACAGCATAAGTAATGTGGCACCAAGGAGCAAAAAGCAATTTAGCATGAAGAAATTAGATTTATCTTCGTATTTATCCCAAAGGCTTGCCAATACTCCACTTAGCTTATTGCCAATGGAGGTTGATAAAAACCATCCGCCCATCATTAAAGCGGTTATTCGAGGTGGGCTTAATTTTGAAACTAAACTTAAACCCATAGGACTTAAAAATAATTCGCCAATGGTTATAACCCCATAGCATGAAATAAGCCACCAAACGCTTACTTTTTCAGCACCGTTGGCGCCCGCTTTTACAGCCGCTACCATCACAAGGGCCGATAAGGCAGATATAAATAAGCCGAATGCTATTTTTGAAGGAGTGCTTGGCTCTTTTCCTTTGCGGCGCAACCATGTAAAAAAAGCAACCACCAAGGGGGTAAGCAAAATAACCCAACCCGGATTAATAGATTGACTTAAATTCGTTGACCATACACTAATTGTACCTTCTTTTTTAGGTAATTTCTTAGCACTTTCGTTTCGGAAATAGATAGGATAATTAACTTCTTTTTCAACTACACCGTTGGTTTTAACTAGCCTAAAATAGGAATCGTATTTGGCTACGGAATCTAATGAATATAGTATGGACTTGGACTGTACCAAAGCCTTGCAAACCACTTCGGTCTTGCCCTCTACTTTTCTATCGGTATATCGGTCGGCCCAGGTATTAAGTGCAGAGCCATTTTGTTTGAATACAGCCCAAAAGAGTATGACCACTGCAAATATGGCCAACATAACGGCAATAGGTCCTTTTTCGTCTTTTTTTGCTTTATAATACAAGTTAGCATAAAAGAAAATAACAGGAATACATGCAAAAATAAATGCATCGGTACTATCACTACCAAATAGATTGCCACCTAAATTATTCGGACCTGTGATACCGTACATTAAATAACCTAATATACCTGCAATAACAGAGGGTACTAATATAAGGGCTACTATTTTCCACATCGGCATATCGCCCTCGGTTACTCCTTTTTTATGTACGAATTCTTCGAAGTGTTTTGTGCCAATGATAAATGTAATTACGCCAATAAACATGCCTATGCCAGCAGCAATAAATGCCCACTTCCAGCCTAACATTATTTGCAAGGCTGCGCCAAAAAAGTTACAGATAAAAGCGCCAACATTTATACCCATGTAAAAAATATTATACCCTTCGTCCTTTTGGTGCACGTGTTCGGGTACTGAATACACATTGCCTAACAAGGTAGAAATATTGGGTTTAAAAAAGCCGTTGCCCAAAATAACTAAAGTCATGGCAAGGTATAGCATGGGTAAACTGTGAATACCCATCATGCAATACCCAATGCCCATTAATATGCCTCCAAAAATTATTGATTTTCTATAGCCAAAATACCGATCGGCTAATAATCCTCCTAAAAAGGGAGTTAAAAATACCAATGCTATAAACGTGCCATATAAATCAGCCGATTCGGCTTCGTTCATTGCAAATCCATCCTTCACATCTTTAAGATATAAAGTAAAAATGCCAATCATAAGGTAATAGCCGAAGCGTTCCCACATTTCACTAAAGAATAGAAAAGGCAAAGCTTTAGGGTGTTTTTTCCACATAGTTTTTAAAAAAAAAAATTAAAGGCCTTCAGTTGATGTGCTGAAGGCTTTCAAAAATATGAATTAATTATTGATGATCTAATTCAGGTTTAATTTCAGTATGGTGTTCGTTCATCATTTTTTGTAACCATGAACTTAAGATAAATAAAATAGTTGCTGCAACTCCCGTCATAACAATAAACAGCATAAAGAATTCATAAAGATTTGTAATTTGATAACCCATGAACGAAGGATAAACCAAAGGCGTTGTTGTAGCTTCTGCCCCTGCTGTAGGTGGAATTAAAGCACTTAGTGTACCGGCAAATTTGTTAGCTGCAGCATTGGCCAAAAACCAAGTTCCCATCATTAAGGAAGATAAACGAAGCGGTGCTAGTTTTGAAACCATTGATAGCCCAATTGGTGATAAGCATAGCTCACCCATTGTATGTATTACATATAGAGCAACTAACCACCACATCGATACTTTGTCTTCTACACCAAGTCCTTTTACTGCAATAGCTATAACGATATAACCAAGCGCAACCAGTGCAAGTCCGATAGCCATTTTTTTAGGCGAAGATGGTTCCAATTTTCTAGCATATAAAAATCCCCAAATGATAGTGAAAATTGGAGCAAGAATAATAACAGAAAGTGGATTTATAGATTGGAAATAGGACGCAGGCATATCCCATCCGAATAAGGTTCGTTCCGTTTGGCGGTCGGCAAAAAGTGTTAATGAAGCACCAGCTTGTTCAAATGCACCCCAAAAGAATATTACAAAAAATGCCAGAATGAATATTACCATAATTCGTTTCATTTCAACTTTTGATAACCCTTTGTCACTTAAAATAACAATTGGCATTATTACCATTGCACCATAAATAAAGTAGCTGATAATTTCAAGATCGCTTTTAAACATTTGTTTGAAATTGAGCATAAAAAAGATGATTCCGATGGAGCCGATAATGGTTAGGATACCCATAA
>CANMPY010000123.1 GCA_947499775.1 Bacteroidota bacterium
AAAGTTGAGATACTTCCTTTTTAATCCCTTTGGATAGCTGTATGCCTACCTTCTTGGCATATTGGGTATACCAATACTGAACTTTTCTTTGCGGTATCGTGTAAAATCAAGAGGATTTTTTGCCATTTCTAAATTTTCAATCCGTTGATTATGTATTTGGTTGGCCATATTTAAGGCGGCAGTAAATGAAGAGACATGCGCTGTTCCTTTGCCCGCAAGCGAATAGGCTGTGCCGTGATCGGGCGATGTGCGAACAACAGGTAATCCTGCCGTAAAATTTACACCATCCTCAAACGCCATATATTTAAAAGGTATCAATCCCTGATCGTGATACATCGCTAATACTGCATCGAACTGACTAAACTGGTTATTGCCAAAAAAACCATCGGCCGAATAAGGACCCCAAACAATCATATTTTCTGCTTTTGCTGTATCAATTGCTGGTTGAATTATTTCGATTTCTTCGCGTCCAATAACACCTCCATCACCCGAATGTGGATTCAATCCCAAAACCGCAATTTTAGGTTTCAATATTCCAAAATCTACACGTAGCGATTCATGAATAACCCTTATCTTCTCAAGAATCAATTCCTGAGTTAGCATTGCCGATACATCCTTTAAAGGAACATGTTCGGTTACAAGTGCCACACGCAAATTGTCCGAAACCAACATCATGGCATAATTAGGCGTTTCAAGCTCAGAGGCCAAAAATCCTGTATGTCCATTAAAAGGAAAATCTTGATTTTTAATACTCTGCTTATCTATTGGCGCAGTACACAAGGCTTGTATTTGCCCACCTTTTATATCTTCTAGAGCAGCCCTAAGCGATGCTAATGCAAATTTTCCTCCATCTACTGAAGCTTCTCCCGGCGTAATACGAACATCGCCATCGCCACATAGTTTTACGTTTAATTTTCCTTCCTCACATTCCGATGAATTTTGAATTACCTTATACTGTGGGCGATCAATTAATCCCAATGCGTCTTGATAAAATTTGATGGATTGAGCATCGGCATAAAGTACTGGGATAAATTGAGTTCCGAACCCTCCCTCACTAAATATGCGTAAAATAATATCCATACCCACGCCATTAACATCTCCAGCGGTTATTCCAATTTTTATTTTCTGACTCATATTTAAGGTGGTGCGAATTTCGTTTTTTTTATTTAATAAAATGGATGCAATTATGTTTTAAACTTACCACCTTATTAATGCACTAGCCCACGTGAACCCTGACCCAAATGCAGCCAAACAGATTAGATCTCCTTTTTTTATTTTGCCTTTTTGAAATGCTTCTGATAAGGCAATAGGTACTGATGCTGCTGTTGTATTGCCATAATTCATGATATTATTATAAACTTGATCATCCCGTAGCTTCATTGTTTTTTGAATAAATTGTGAAATTCTTAAATTAGCTTGATGAGGAATTAATAAGGTAAGGTCGGAAGGGGTATAGCCATTCTTTAGAAGGGCCTCCATAATTACTTCAGGAAAACGGGTAACGGCATGTTTAAATACTGCGCTTCCATTCATAATAGGATATATGCGCTCAGGGTTAAATTCGGTACGCTTTGTACTTGTACTGCTCGGCTCTATAACCATTAAATCTTCGGCATATTTTCCCTGACTGTGTAAGTGGGTTGAAAGTATGCCTGTGTCTTTTTGATCGGTTGCTGTAAGTACCGCCGCCCCAGCACCATCGCCAAAAATGACCGCTACATTTCTTCCACGTGTGCTTATGTCTAAGCCGCTGCTGTGTATTTCGGAACCAATAACTAAAACCGTTTTATACATTCCACTTTTAATAAATTGGTCGGCTACACTAATGCCATATAAAAATCCAGAACATTGATTGCGAATATCTAATGCCCCAATTGTACCAATTCCTAATTGCTCCTGAACCATAACCCCACCTCCTGGAAAATTATAATCGGGCGAAAGCGTACAAAAAATAATAAACTCAACATCACTAGGGGTTAATTTGGCATTTTCTAAAGCCATTAATGCGGCCTTAGTTCCCATATTTGAGGTACTATCTGTATCTAAATTAGCCCAATGGCGCGAATTTATTCCTGTGCGCTCTACAATCCACTCGTCAGTGGTTTCCATCATTTTTTCTAAATCACTATTCGTGACTTTTCTTTCAGGAATATAGTGGCCTAAGCCCGCAATGGTTGAATGGTGCATCATATTATTTTAGTAAACCTTAACACTAACAAACCTACAAAAAAAATAAGAGAAATGGTGGCGATGCCAAAAAAAACAAGCACCCTTGAAATGGTTTGCCAAAAGTTATCAATAGGTTACAGCCTATTTTCGGTTTATACTAAAACGCACCGAAAACATATTGCTATAGAGCGATGCCGATACATCGCCTATATCGGATAATGCATAGTCGAGCTTTATATTGCCAAGATTTAAACCTATACCAATATTTGGCTGAAAGGTCATTATTTTTTTATTGTCAATATCCAATTCCCTTTGGAATTTGCCAATTCCTGCACAAATAAATATTGTTTTTTTATAATCGGCCTCAATACCTAGGTTGGGGTCGAGGTTGAAATATTTAGAACTTACTAATACATTTCTTTGTCCATCTGTATTTATGCCAATGTTTGTTTCTGCCCTCAGGCCAATCCTTTTATTTAGTTCAAATAACTTTCCTGCTCCTAAAATAAATTGAGGGAGCGTTATTTCTAATGAATTAATGGGAATATCATTTTGTGTTTGAATAAAAACATTTTTCTCGGCTTCGGTAAATGAATATTTCCAAGCATTAAACGTGCTGGTAACATCGCGAGCCAATATACCAAATTGCCACTTGTGCTTTGATATATAGTTTAAGGAAGCATCAATTCCAAATCCCCAAGCGGTTGTAAACTCACCAGCTTTTCGATGAATTATTTTGGCATTGCCACCTAGGTTCAACCCTTCAATTTTTGTTTTTTGAGCATAACTAAATAAAAAAGCTTCGTCGCTAGCCGAAAAACTCGTTACTCTATTATAATCTATTTGTCCATTTCGTATCAAATCAAGCGTATTGGGTATGCCATCTACACTAAACCTAATAATTGAAACGCCAATAGCTCGCTTATCATCAAGCTTAGTAGCAAACGACCCATAATCATAATTGGCTATGCCGGCTAAATAAGCCGAATGCATAAATGAAAGCTGTATATTGTCTTTAATAGCCAATAATCCTGATGGATTCCAATAGCCTGATGTTACATCATCGCAAGATGCTACTACCGCATTGCCCATTCCAAATGCCCTTGCACCTACACCTATATTTAAAAAATCATTGCTATATTTAGGTGTGCTTTGAGCTAAAACACCGATGGACATTAGGAATAAACAACTAAGGATTATGTTGCCTCTCATTTTAAAATTTTATGCAATTTGCTAAGTATTGGTTTAATCTCAGGAATTAAATCATTCAATATTACGACTAAAAATCTATTTTGAATATCATTTAATGTCCCAATTCGTGTTGTTTGGTATATACGGTTTAACGCGTAATTAAGATTATCAGTATCGTGATACGAAAAAATATATTGGCTAGTCCTAAACTTACTCATTCCTTCGTTCCAACTCTTTAATTCACCCAAACTCTGTTTATCGAAAAATGATTTCCATTTGGTATCGCATGCCTCTAAATCTGAATAGAGTTGATGAACCATTGATTCATTTTGGCAAACCAAAAGATGATCTATTGCTAATTCGATCATAATGTGGGCCATAAACCAATCGCGTTTTATACCCAAACCACTGTTTCTGATGGTTTGGGCCAAATCCTTATTTTTTTTGATAAACCAATCCCAATTATGAAATAAATGATCGGCCATGAAATGTTGATTTATCCCTGCAATCAAATTGTCATCTTCAGGCGTTTGGTTTAATGAGATTAGAAGTTTACTTGGCTGTAGGCGTTGTTTAGCTGTAAAATTTCGAAGCAAATCGGGAAAGAGCAATCCTGCATTGTACCAACTATTGGTAGGGCGTTGATGAAAATAATAATGCGCGAAAAAATTCATTTTACTAAGCCATTAAACTGGGTTTGGTATGCAAACTTACCTAATTTAATACTAAATATTATCCCAGTTTACCACAACTGGACATACGAAGAACCAAGGTTTGATGAACTATAAACCTGTTCAATGAAATTATCTTTTGCGTTTATTGTTTGTAAACTCTCTAGCGCCATATTCTTACATTTTTTTAATTAGTAAATCTATTACTATCTGAAAAGCTTCTTCTTGATTATATTTTTCGTCAGGTCTTAGTAGAGCCGTTGTATCGCCTAAAAATTCGCTGTCTGTTTTCTTGCGTTCTATGTTTATCAAAAATTCCTTTTTCGTTGGTATTGGTTTGTCCAATGAAAATTTCATATACTCTTTGTAGCATTTAATTATTAAATCTGTATCAGGCTTCGCTGTTGTCAATGCTTTCCACAAGTCGAACAAATCTCTGCCTTTTCTGCGCTGAAACAATGCTCGTAATTTTGTTCCTAACAATTCTTCTAACTTGTAGGTTGTTAATTTTGCGTTGCCGTAGAACCAAGTTGATGAAACTACAAAGTCTTTTTGTTCCCAGCCTAAAACCGAAAAATGTTCTCTGCAATTTGTTTCTACTTTCAGTTTTAAAATCTGAACAGGCGGAAATTCCGATTCAAATTTGTAGTAAATCGTGTTGTTGTCTTTCTTGGGCGTTACGTTTGATTTTCCTAAAAACGCAAGTGCTTTTTGAAGTTGTTTTATGGTTTCTTTTATAGGCTCTGCCCGAATTTGTACTAAATCAATATCTTCCGAATATCTTGGTTGTGGCTGTAAATACAATTTGTGCAAAGCCGTTCCTCCTCTAAACGCTAAACTTTCTGCCAAAAATTTGTTGCTGAAAATTTCGGTCAATGCACGGCAAATAACTAAATCTTGTTCAACTTGTTCATTTGTTTTCCAAGGAACAAAGTTGCTCCATTCGGTTATGTATGCTTGTGGTATCATTTTTTTTATAATTTAATTTTCCCTTCGCTACAATCTAATTTTCATATTCAATTTCTGCATTAATCCAAATTTTCCATTTATCGTTGAGCAGTTCTTTGTTTTTTTTGCCCGATGCTTTTAATGGAATAGCGTAAAATTTCAATTCTGATTTTTTGCAGAGCGAAAAAAGTTTGTTGGCTAAATCTTGTTTCCCTAAAATTTCTTCCAATATAAAACCGAAGCGTTGCAAGATTGTAGCACTTGTGTGTGCCACTAATTCTTGTGTGATGTCTTTTTGTTTGATGTTTTCCAACAACTCGTTAATAACTGTTGACGCCCGATTTAAACCTCCAATTCGCTTTTCATAGTTTACTAAATCAATAGCCGTCAAAATCGGATTTGAAACGTTGATATAACCAGCTTCGGTTTTCTTTTTTTCAATCAAACTTTCGGGTGGAAGTTGTTTTGTGCTGATATAATTTATTTTAATCCCTCGTTTGTTGGTGGGTCGCAAAACAGGATATTCCGTTACTACAAAGTATTCCTGCGGTTGCTGGTGCCCTGCTCCGTGCAAAGCGGCTGCATTCAACAATCCAATATAATAGTTGCGTTCCAAAAATTTCATCAGCCCGTCAATGAACAGGGAAGGTGGCAAAATTCCTTTTGACAAATATTGTGGTGGAACAATTACATAGTACCCTCTGAAAATAGATACAATTTTTTCTTTTTCTGTAAGCCTGTCCAATGCTCTTTTTAAAGCAGTTTCGCTGTAGTTGGCAAAACTCTTTTTTAGTTCTGCAATACTGAACGCCAATTTGCCTTTTGATTGCTGTACTTCAACCCAATATTCTAAACGGTTATAATTACTGTCCGAAATCATTCGAGATAATTTTTGCCAAAAGTACCATTTTTCGGTACAAATCGCAAAATATTTCTTTGTTAATATTATAGAGTAATTTCAGAAATAGCAATTATTGGCTGTTCATTAATATGTATTACGGAAAGTAAAATTTCAAATTGTTTAGTGGAAATCGTCAAAAGTCATTTATCAAAGTGAAAATTTATATTTTGGTCTATATCTTTTCATCAACCACCCCATTTGAACTGAAAATTCTCAAACGGTTTCTTTTATGAGCTTAGAAGTTTAGTTGGCTGTAGGCGTTGTTTAGCTGTAAAATTTCGAAGCAAATCGGGAAAGAGCAATCCTGCATTGTACCAATTATTAGTAGGGCGTTGATGAAAATAATAATGCGCGAAAAAATTCATTTTATTGGGGCATTAA
>CANMPY010000124.1 GCA_947499775.1 Bacteroidota bacterium
CTCAAAAAAGTAACCCCAAAAAATCAGAGGGATTGCATAAAGAAACTTTCGAATATTGTGTACAACAAGGTATTGATACCATTGGCCAGTTGAGCGAAAGCCAGCGTGGGCTAGTAAATAGCTTTAAAAAACAGTGGTTTTTGAAAGGTGAGATTGATAAGCCGGTTTATTTGGTTTATAAAATTAACCATAATGAAGATATGGATACCAACCGACTATTTAAGCTTGTAATGAATAAAGGTGGTTATAAAGTTTTTAAACGAGAGAAAATATAAATCTATGTAAGTTTATACTCCGAAATATTTAATTGCAAATGGGCGATTGCTTTTTCTGAAACTGTTTGTTCGGCTTTTTTCTTGGTTTGGTGTAAGGCATCTAACAAAAGTTCATCATCAATATAAACTCCTATTTTAAATAATTTTCCATGTCGATCAATCACTTCCTCTATTAATCTAAAATCAACCACCTTTTTATTTTTTTGCCCCCATTGAATTAGGATGCTTTTGTAATTTTCATGAATTGTATCCAAATTTTCAATATCAATATAAGGACGAATTAGTTTAGTAATTACAAATTTTTGAGCTACTTTAAAACCATGGTCAAGATAAATTGCACCTGTAAAAGCTTCCAGTGCATTACCAGCAATACCATAAAGGTTAGTGGTTTTAGTTTTGCGAAGCGAATCGTTAAGCGTTAGCAGCTTTTCAATACCCAATTTTCGGGCAATATTTGAAAGTTGCTCACGGCTCACAATTTTTGAACGCATTTCTGTAAGATAGCCTTCGCCTTTTCCCGGAAATTTTTTGAAAACAAATTCAGCAACTACCAAATCAATAACCGCATCTCCCAAGAACTCCAATCGCTCATTGCTATAGCGTTCTGTATTTTTATGCAATACCGCCGAGTTATGCATAAAAGCCTGATGATATAATTTTAAATTAACAGGATACACACCTGTAACACCTCGCAATAATTTTGCAAAAGTTTTATCTTCTTTATTCCTAAACAGAAATGGTATTAGCCCTTTGCGGCTCAAAATTTAAATATATTTCTTAAAGATAACGGATACATTGTGGCCACCAAAACCAAATGTATTGCTCAATGCAGTATTAACTATTCGTTTCTGAGCTTTATTAAACGTAAAATTGAGACGAGAATCCAATTCTGGATCATCGGTAAAATGATTAATAGTTGGTGGAACTATATCTTCTTTTATAGCCATAATAGAGGCCACAGCTTCCACGGCTCCTGCCCCGCCCAGTAAATGCCCAGTCATGGATTTAGTTGAGCTTATATTTAATTTATAAGCGTGGTCGCCAAACACACTTTTTATAGCTATTGTTTCTGCAATATCGCCTAATGGAGTACTTGTTCCATGCACATTGATATAATCAATATCTTCAGGTTTCATTCCTGCATCGGCTAAAGCAATGTTCATTACATTAATTACACCAATACCTTCGGGATGTGGAGCCGAAATATGATAAGCATCGGCAGATAAACCTCCTCCAGCTAATTCAGCATAAATTTTAGCACCTCTAGCCAAGGCATGGTCTAAACTTTCCAACACCAAACATGCAGCACCTTCGCCTAATACAAATCCATCGCGGTTCATATCAAACGGGCGTGAAGCTGTTAAAAAATCATCGTTTCGTTCGCTCAACGCTTTCATTGAATTGAAACCACCCATGGCGGCTTCATTCACACAGGCTTCGGAACCTCCGGTGATAATAACATCTGAAATACCTTGCTGAATATACTTAAACGCATCAAAAATGGCATTGTTGCTAGATGCACAAGCCGAAACGGTGGTAAAATTAGGACCTCTTAAACCGTATTTAATGGAAATGTGACCTCCGGCAATGTCGGAAATCATCATTGGAATAAAAAAAGGGCTAAAACGAGGCGTACCATCGCCTTTGGCAAAATCTGTACATTCCTTTAAAAAAGTGGTAAGTCCGCCAATACCCGACCCCCAGATAACTCCGGTTCTATCAGGATTAAATTTACCTTCAATTTCAGCATCCCTAATAGCTTCATCTGCCGAAATCATGGCATACTGAGCAAAAGGATCCATACGGCGAGCCTCTTTTCTGTCCATGTAATTTTGGGCATCAAAGTTTTTTATCTCGCAGGCAAATTTTGTTTTAAATTTTTCAGCATCAAAACGAGTAATTAGGTTGGCACCACTAGTACCATTGCACAACGCTTCCCAGTATTCTGGAGCGGTATTACCAATGGGCGTAAGGGCACCAATACCTGTTACAACAACTCGTTTCAAATGATTTTGATTTTTACTTTACGTTGGCAGAAATATAATCTACTGCTTGTCCTACTGTACCAATCTTTTCGGCTTGGTCATCTGGAATAGCAATGTTGAATTCTTTTTCAAATTCCATGATTAATTCTACTGTGTCTAATGAATCAGCGCCAAGATCGTTTGTGAAACTGGCTTCTGTAGTAACTTCTGATTCTTCTACGCCAAGTTTGTCAACTATAATGGCTTTAACGCGTGATGAAATGTCTGACATTTTTTTTTATTTTAGATTATTGGGGCAAAGATTAATTTTTTAGAAAACATAGGCAAGCTAAATTTTTAAGATTTTAAATCCATGCCCATTGCTTTAAATAAAATTGTAGTACCCCATGAATTTTTAACTCAAAAACCTACTCTTTTATGAATACAACTCTATGTATTTTGGATTCCATGCCGATGTGTAAATTATAAATACCACTCGGCAAATTTTTAACATCCACTGAAGTAACTCCCCCAATACACTCTTTTTCCATCATTACCTGCCCAAGCGCATTACTAATTTTTATATTAAATGGCTTGGAATGATTGCATTTTAGGATGAGGACGTTTTTTGCTGGATTCGGAAAAATAGCAAACTCGGCTACACCAGCATCGATATGTATTCCATTTACATTTGGAACCAGTACCGAATCGGATTCGCATGCGCCCTTAAATACTTTTATCACAATCGTTTTCCCTTTAGCATCATTCTTTGAGATAATAAAGGTATCGATTACACTCTGTTTTTTAAAATTCACATACCATTCTCTTCTATCTGCATTGGGTGTGTTATCGTACAGAATGAGTGAATCACCAATATTCCTTTGCGACCATTTAATATTTGGAAAGGCAATAATATTAAGGATTGAATGCTTGTAGGAGAAACACATATTATTTTCTAAAACATACTTTAAGCGGTACTGCCCACCCTTAACATCAAGCGATTTTGTGCCTATATTTTCCGAAAGTTGAATATTATTTCCTTGCGCCCATTGTAAATAAGCAGCCGAATCATTAGCAGTGTACCATTTACCTCCATAATAATTTACACCAAAATCGTTAGAACAATAAATAACTGAATCGCCATAACATCGTGTTAATTCATTATTTACAAACTTCACCTCCACATTGCTTCTAATTGTTAGAGTGGCATCGCTTGATGAATTATTCCTACAACCATATTCATCCTTGTATATTAATCCCAACTTAAGCGAATCTCTAAACTTGCCTTTTAGGTCAATCAATGATTCGTCAACTTTAATATAATACTTATCCGTGTTGCTGCTATCTTTATCAAATACCAAATCTGTGAGTGTATTATCCTGCCCATTAGGCTTTTTGAGTGTTCGAGATAATTGCCATGCTATAATGCCTTGGGTTGACGGTGATGGTTGAAGTATTAAAGTATGTAAATCAAACTCCAATTCATTTTGGCAAATACTTCCACTAGCCAATTTAATCAATGGCAGAGCCCTAAACGAAACGTTAACGGTATCCACCTCGTAACATTTGAGCTTACCTATGGATTGAACCAACTTCGCAATCAAGGTTTCATCCGTTTTATACCGGTACACAACCAATGCTCCTGAATCAATAGGATTAGATGCTGAAGTATTTAAATACCAAAAATATTTACTTTTCTGGCCTCCACTTGTGTCGGCGTTTATGGCAAATAGCTTCATGGTATCGCCCATACACACTTTTTTCACCATTCCAGCATCGGCAATTACCTTCATATGGCTAAATTTAATGGTATCTCTAATGGTGAGGCATTTATTTGAGTCTGATATTTCAAGCGTATATTTACCTGTTTTAATGGCTCGCAAAGTCGAATCGGTGCTAATTTGCTTTCCTTCAAAAAACCAATTCCAATACTTTTTACCACTAAGGTTTGTGGCGGTATCCGAAAGGGAAGCGGTATCGCCCACACAGGTCATAGCTTCTAATCCCTTCACTTCCTTTATTACCATTTGACTAACTTGTAGCGTATCTATTTTAGATAAACAATTTGTAGTATCCGAAATTTGCAACGTATATATTCCTGTTTTAAATATGGTTATGGTTTTATTTTTACTAAAAAATTTGCCATTTAATTCCCAATGCCAATAAACGGTGTCGGCAAAATAGGATGGCATTCCCGATATCATAACGGTATCGAGGGTACATATAAATAAATCCTTTTTCTCTATTAACTTGGGTTCTTCATATATGGAAATCTTCCATTCGGCAAAACGATGGTATCCTGCGGCGTCATGCACGTCTACTCTATAAGATGAATCCTTTTTATTTTTAATTATAAGGTAGGGTAATGTATCCGTAGCGGAAGAACTCCATTTGAATTTTACAGGATTCTTTGCATTTCTAAGAATTGGAAATAGCGTATCTACACTATTTCTACAGGCCCATTTTTCTTCCAAACGGATTGGGCTAATTCGTAAAATTGGGATAACCGGAGCTACCTTAAAGGTATCAAAATAATCAGTTGGACAATTTAAGGGCGAGTTATTTATTCGATAATGTAGAATATATTTCCCTCCCTTATAAAACTGAACACTATCCAAATTTTTAATCGATTTGTAACTGCTATTCGAATGAAAATAATACGAAGTATCTATTGGTTTAAATGCACTATCTAAAAATTCCCAAAAATATTGAGGGGTTCCTTTAAAATCTTTTTCCAAAATAGCTTTAAGTTCAAACAAGCCATTTTTGATGTACTTTTTTGAATAGGTTGATTTTGCCGTTTTTTTAACCCATACGGAGTAAGATTTTATAGTAACAGCCGTATTGGTACAATTATTATCCTTGGCCATTACGGTAAAGTAATAAGGTAAATCTCGAGCATCCGATTCTTTTGGTGTCCAGCAAAATTGTCCTCGAGGCAAGCGAGCCGTCGTATCTATAATTTTAAACGATGCGCCTTTTGCTATGCCCTTATTCCATTTTAAAACAACGGTATCAGCAGGGCCAGCCTTTCCAGGTGGGGGTGGAATAAATACTTTATCATCGGACGTAACTGTAAAACACAATTTATTTCCTGCACAAATTTGATATCTATAGTTGCCATAAAGCAAAGGAACATTATTTGTGGGGCAGGTTTGAACGATGTATTGTATATCTCGCCGTACTTCCCCTATCAATACATATTTACCACTTGTGTCTTTTCGCCATTCGGCTATTCGAAATGCTACAAAAGACTGTTCAGAACAATCTACAGGGGTGAATATTAAATCGCCTGTTTCGGGATCGAAATAAGTGCCTATGGGCGGGCTTGCACTTGGGTTTGTGCCGCCTTTGTAACCAGGAGGCTTATAGGTAGTTATCCATTCTCGTGGGGGTGTGGGAAAAGGAATTTTTTTAGTCCAGTTTTCCATTGGCTCTAAAATAGAATAGGACAATGAGTCTCCATCAAGGGTATCGCTTGCCCCAATGCAATAATAATATGACTGATTACAACAAATGATATTATTAGGAATTGACGTTATTATTGGTGAACTGTTTGATGGTGCAGTACAAAAATCTAAATTACTCCAAACCCAAAAATTAGCTCCACTCCCATAAACTAATCCTGTATTGCGGCAACATTGCCCAAAACCGAACTGAACCTTGCAAAGTTTTTTAAACACCGAATCGGTTGTATTAAAATCAACGGTATCTTTATATAAATGCTCTTCGATACCTAAGCCAGCACCATATGTATTTGGGGTTGAGCAGGGATTAGCTGATTTTTTGCAATAAACGGAAACATCTTTAATGCTAACCTTAGTCAAACTTAGTGTCTTTACGGTTGAACCGCTTTTCATTTCAGCATGAATCGTATCTATAGAAACCCCTCTGCAGTCTCTATAAAACTTAAAACTAACCTCAAATTTTAACCCACTTATGTATTTGTAGGTTACTTCGCCTCCCAGTATATGAGTAGCCTTGGTTTGCTGTACAAAAAGAAAA
>CANMPY010000125.1 GCA_947499775.1 Bacteroidota bacterium
TGCAATATATTACAAGTGATGTAAGTACAATTTGTACCGGTATTGCTGCAAGTATGGCAGCTGTATTGATGTGTGCTGGTAAAAAAGGGAAACGCACTGCTCTAAAACATTCTCGCGTTATGATTCATCAGCCATTGGGTGGTACACAAGGCCAAGCATCGGATATGGAAATTACGGTTAAAGAAATTCAAAAATTAAAAAAAGAGCTTTACGATATATTAGCTCACCATTCAGGACAGCCGTTTAAGAAAATTGAAAAAGATAGCGATCGCGATTTTTGGATGACCGCTGAGGAGTCGAAGGCATATGGAATGGTGGATGAGGTTTTAATTAAAAAAGCAGTTTAATGGCACAACAATCTTGCGCATTTTGTGGGCGGTCGAAAAACCAATGCGGTTTACTCATTACTGGTGTTGAGGGGAATATATGCGATGATTGTATTCGTCAAGCCTCACTTATTTTGGATGAGGATAAAACAAGTAGTGGTCATATAAATACCAAATACAAACCGTCGAAACAGCACCTGCCAAAAGAAATAAAAGAACATCTTGATCAATGGGTTATTGGTCAGGAACAAGCCAAAAAAGTGCTTTCGGTAGCGGTTTATAATCATTTTAAACGCCTTACAACCGATAGTTCAAAAGATGGAATAGAGCTTGAAAAAAGCAATATTTTAATGATTGGCGAAACCGGAACGGGAAAAACTTTATTGGCCAAAACTTTAGCTAAAATTTTAGATGTACCATTCTGTATTGCCGATGCAACGGTGCTAACAGAAGCTGGATATGTAGGCGAAGATGTGGAAAGTATTATTACACGGCTTTTGCAAGCCGCCAATTATAAAGTAGAAGAGGCACAACGAGGAATTGTGTATATAGATGAAATGGATAAAATTTCTCGAAAATCGGATAATCCATCTATAACCCGTGATGTTTCGGGAGAGGGCGTTCAGCAAGCACTTCTGAAGCTTTTAGAGGGGTCTATTGTAAATGTACCCCCTCAAGGAGGACGCAAGCACCCTGATCAAAAATATATCGCTGTGGATACAAGCAATATTTTATTTATATGTGGCGGGGCCTTCGAAGGAATTGATAGAATAATAGAACGTAGGTTAAATAAACAAACGGTTGGGTTTAAGTCGATTAATGACCACAAAACCACAGATAATATTCTTGAAAATGTTTCGGCAACCGATTTGCGCAAATTTGGATTAATTCCAGAATTATTAGGAAGGCTTCCAGTTTTGGCACATCTAACGCCTTTGGACAAGCCTACCTTGAAACGTATTTTATTAGAGCCTAAAAATGCTTTATTAAAACAGTATAAAAAATTATTTGAACTTGAAGAAAAGGAACTTATTGTATCGCATGATATTGTAGATCTTATTGTAGATACAGCCTTTGATTGTAAACTTGGGGCGCGTGGATTGCGCAGCATTTGTGAATCAATCTTTATGGATGCCATGTACGAAGCACCTTCAAGTAAAGAGGAAAAAGTGGAGATAAAAACAGCCTTTGTTAAAGAAAAGATTGCTAAGTTTTTTGAACAAGCAGCCTAACTAGGGCCTTTAAGGTTGAGCTTCAAGTAGAAGATTTGTATTCTGTTTTTCCTTATTTCTTACCTCAATATTATTCCGATTTTATAAATGGAAGCGTCATTACCTTATTATCCGATTGGTATTTAATAAGGTAAAGTCCCTTGCTGAGTATTTGAATATCAATTTGTTCGATTTGACTTTTTGTTTTCCCTTCCATTACTTTTGCTCCTAAAACATCATGTATCGCATAATAAGAAGGCACCCATGTATCGCATTGTTTTAAGGTAAGTGTATTTTGAGCCGGGTTAGGGTAAACTTCAATTAATGAAACTTCAATTTTTTCAACTGCAATCATCGTATTTATAATCATTACGGTATCATTACTACAGCCATTATTATCAAATACTTCTAATTTTATAGGTTGTAAATGCGCAAAGCTTTTGCTGAGCAATAAGGTATCTTCGGATGAATAATGCACATTATTAATATACCAATTTCGTTTATTTACATTTACGGTTTCATCTCTGAATTTTATAGATGATGGATATTTAAAAAGGGAAACCGAAATTTTAGGCAAAGGGAATACGTTTAATACTGCTGAGTCATTAGAAACACATTGATTATTGAATGCCTCAAGTTTAAGTTTGTAATTTCCCTCTATTTTGAAATAATTGGCAGCAATAAGAGTGCTGCTTAATGGAGCGTAGGAAGGCCAAGAGCCAAAACCAGTGCGAGCCAAAGGAATCCAGCGATACGTTGAGTTCGATTTGCCAATTGAATCTAATTCGATAGTTTGATTTATACATTGACTTGGATTGCTCTTGCTGATTGAAATAACTGGCATTTTAAGAATGGTAATGACATTGGTATCCAAACTTCTGCACCCATTTGTATCTAATGCTATTGCGCTTAGTATGAGAGAATCTCTGTAGCTTGCTATTGCTATTTTGTTTGCACCAAAACTAATGGCGAAATCAAATACCATTGAGGCATCCTTGTCCATTAAAACATCACCTAAGGCGTTGTTTCCGCCTGTAGGTTTTGGTAATGATTTTAATAGCTTCCAAGTTATTTTATCAAAATATTTATTGGGATTGTCATTTTTAATGATTTTTGCTTGATCGATTTGATCTTCATTTTGACAGTAAATTCCTGAAATTAATTCTAAATTTATCGGTTTTAGATGACTGATTTTTAAGGAATCAGTTACCGTGCATAGGAAAGTATTGGTGCCTGCTACTTTATAAAGGCCTTCAGCATTAGCCATTACCGAATCGGCATTACTTATAATAGCCTTGTTGAAGGTCCATTGCCAATTGGTAGATCCGCTTTTTTTATTTTTTGCTTTTAATTTAATGCTAGTTTCCGGACAAATAATTTGGTCGAAACCAGCATCAATATCTGGCAATTCAAGAACATTTACTAACCTAAAGGTATTGTTGGATTGATTGTTTGCATCTTTAACACTTACAAAAAGTGAATCGGCTGACGAAAATATATGATCAAAATAACCCAGAGTATCCGTAATGGATTTGGATTTGGTTTTCCATACGTAGGTTACAGGCCTTTTGGCATTTGTTACTTTGGCTACCATTCGAGCGGTTTGATTCATACATACACTCGTATCGGTATATAGTTTACCCAAGGGATCAATGCCAAAGGTTACTTCTAAAATATTTGAAATAATAATGGTGTCGCTTAAAGTGATAGAGTTACAATCTGTTTGCGATAAAAAGGATTGGTTTAGGATATAGGTTCCATTCTTTTTAAAAACGATGGTATCTATTTCTGAAGTAGAATAAACAGATTTTGACGACTTAAAATAAAAATTCCTAATGTCTTCCTGCATCGCTGAGTTTATGAATTTGCCAGAAACATAGCTGTACTTTTTGTTGCTAATATTAATGGAAGCAGTATACGTTGAAGGGTTGATTTTTTTAACAGAACTGCTAACATTAATTTTTGGGTAAACAGTTATTTTAAAGGTTTTGATTATAGTGCCACGTCGTGGGCAATTATTGTCGGTTGCTATTGCTGTAACAAAAAAAGGTGATTTTTTTGAATCACCAGTTGCTGGCGTCCATTCAAACTTTCCAGTTGGGAGTTTTACATTGGAATAAGAAACAGAGTATTTAGCGTTTTTAATGCTTTGATCCCAGCTAAGGGAAACGGTATCATTTTTTATACTTGATGCTGGCGGTGGTAATGTAAAGGGTTGATCGTCGGTAGCAATATTTAGAATAAAGGTTTGGCCCTCACAAACTTTGTGATTAATAGGTTCTGAAATGCTTGGTTGATGGTTTTGGCTTGTGATAAAATTAATCATTTGATCAATTACGATTTCTCCAATCTGATTATACTTGCCGTTATTGTCTTTGCGCCATTCTTTTACTGCAACAGCCAAAATGGTGGCTTGGTTTGCATCTATAGGCATTCCAATTAAATTACCAGTTTGAGGGTCGAGGTATATTCCATAAGGAGGGTTTAAGTCGGGCCTAGGGCCATTCGCTTTATTATACCCGTTAGGGTAATAGGCCGTAAAAGGATTTTTTGAATCTAAACCTCCCGACCAACTTGTTTTTGATGTCCAACTTTGTAGAGGATCGGCAAAATGATAGGATAAAGAGTCTCCATCAATTGAATCTTTGGCTAAAAAACTTTTCATGAGTGTAACATTTGCCTGCTCCATCAATGTAGGTTTAAATGTGAACACAGGCGACGAATTGGTTGGCGCTTTACAAAGATCTAAGGTGCTAAATACCCAAAAATCATTTCCAGAACCCCCCGTCGTAATACTTGAATAACGGCAGCATTTGCCAATTCCAATCTGAATAATACAGCAATTTTTAAATGCAGACTCAGCACCATTAAAATCAAGGGTGTCCATATAGGTATGCTCTTCGAAACCCGTTCCTGTACCATAGGTATTGGATGGGTTACATGGTTGGCTGGCCGATTTGCATATGGCCGTAATATCTTCAATACCAACACGTGTCGCATTAAGTTTTTTGGTACTTGATGTGCTGGAGCATTGAATGGTATATTCCGAAAACGTTATTGGAGTACCTCTGCAGTCGCGATAAATTTTATATTTTATTTCAAATTTTGAACCATTCAAATACCTATAAGTGACCTGTCCGCCAGGATAACTGCTTGCTTTTAGTTGATTGAATAGAAGAAAACCGAATAGAAGTGTAAATAGTATTTTTTTCATTATAAATTAAATGGGCCTAATAAATTACCTCAAAAATACATTAATACTCTCAAATTGATATCAATATAATGCCTTGTAGCCTTAAACCATAAATTATGATTTTTTGATGACTATAGTAAAATCGGCTTAGATAAAATTAAGCTTTTCTTGTACTTTTGCAGTAAGCTTACAAGAATAATAAAGTATGACAATAAACACATTACAAACCAAAAAGGATGCTTACGACAAGGAACTTGATTCGTGGGTTAATAAGGAAAAAGCCAGCGCTGAATTAATTAGTGCAGTTAGTAAATTAATTTATGATAAGTCGGTTGAACTTGTATTTTTTAGAAATACACTCATTGATGTAAGCAGTTCTGAGGTTCAGCGGCTTCATAAATATGCTGAAGATATTATTGGCAAAAAAATTGATGTTTATATAACCTCTAAATTAGCGAATGAACTAATGAATGTGGCCCATTTAACTCCTTCCAAAATTGATATTGGAAAACTTAGCGATGAATGGACGAATGAGAATGGAAATTATACCGATATGTCTGCATTTATAGCCGACAAGCTCAAAAATTTTATTGGTCAAGATATTGCCACAATAGAACCATGTGACGTTGTATTGTATGGTTTTGGTCGTATTGGTCGATTGTTGGCCCGTGAGTTAATTAAATTATCAGGCAAGGGGCAACAATTGAAATTAAAAGCAATTGTAACCCGATCGAGTAGCGAAGCTGATATCTCAAAACGAGCTGCCTTATTAAAAATGGATTCAGTTCATGGCGAATTTAAAGGAAGTATTATTGAAGATTTTGAGAATAAAGCCTTAATTATTAATGGACAAATTGTTAAAATGATTGAAGCAAATAGTCCTGATACAATCGATTACGAAGCACATGGCATAAGCAATGCAATGTTGATTGATAATACAGGGGCTTTTAGAGATAGAGAATCCTTGTCATTGCATTTAAAATCGAAAGGTATAAAAAAGGTAATGCTTACTGCGCCAGGTAAAGGTGATTTGCCAAATATTGTTTATGGCGTAAATCATGAACAGCAAGATATTGAAAATGAAACTATTTACACTGCAGCATCTTGTACTACAAATGCTATTGTACCTGTTTTAAAAGTAATAGAAGACAATTTGGGAATAGAACGAGGACACATCGAAACAGTGCATGCGTATACCAATGATCAAAATTTATTGGATAATATGCATAAGAAATTTCGTAGAGGGCGTTCGGCAGCTGTAAATATGGTTATTACCGAAACAGGATCGGCTACGGCAATTGCCAAAGTTATTCCAGGATTGGCCGGCAAGTTGACGGCAAACTCTGTGCGTGTTCCAATTCCAAATGGATCGTTGGCTATAATGAGTTTAAGTTTAAAAAAATCAACAACACTTGCCGAGGTTTGCGCTATACTTAAGAATGCGGCATTAGTTGGCCCATTGGTAAGTCAAATAAAGTATTCAATAGATCAAGAACTCGTTTCAAGTGA
>CANMPY010000126.1 GCA_947499775.1 Bacteroidota bacterium
TATGGAGTCGAAGCCTACCCTACTTACTTATTCATCGATTCAAAAGGCAATATTAAGCACAGAGACTTAGGGTATATTGATGCCAAAAAATTTATTGAAGTTGGCAAATCAGCTTTGTTAAAAAAATAAATTTAAATAAGTTCCCTTATAGTTAAATACCTACTTAGCGAAGCTATCAAAAGTGTCGCACGAAATCATTTCAAACTCTTAATATAAGCGATTCAATTCCTATACGCTATTGGTCTGAAATTAAGTGTATTTGTTTCTTTTTTTTTAAAATATTTTTTTTTACTTTTGCAACCCTTCGGATTTTGGAGAACCGAGGGATAAAAAAACATATAAAAAATGGCAACAAAAATCAGATTACAAAGACAAGGACGCAAACGTCGTCCCTTGTTCCACATTGTGGTGGCGGACAGTAGAGCTCCTAGGGATGGAAAGTATATCGAAAGACTTGGATTGTATAATCCAAACACAAACCCAGCAACCATTGACCTAAATTTTGAAAGGTCGTTACATTGGTTGCAAGTTGGTGCTCAACCTTCCGATACAGCAAAAGCAATTTTATCCTACAAAGGCGTATTACACAAAGATTTCCTTATTAATGGGGTAAAAAAAGGCGCACACACTATTGAGCAAGCCGAAGAAAAATTCAATGCTTGGTTAGAAACCAAAGAAAACAAAATTTCAAGCAAGGTAGACAACTTAGCGTCAGCAAGCGATGCTAAAGCAAAAGCTAATTTAGAACGTGAAATTAAAATGAAAGCCGCTATCGCAGCTAAAATTTTAGCTAAAAATTCGCCATTAGCAGAAGAAGTAGCAGAAAACGAAGATGTTCAAGAAACTTCTGACGAAACGGAAAACGAATCAGCAAATGAAGTAACCGAAGAAACAACTGAAGTAGTAGCTGAAACTGAAACAGCAACTGAAGATGTTGCTGAAACTGTAGTTGAATCAGAAGCACCTGTTGAGGCTGAAGCAGCAACGGAAGAAGCTACTGAAGAAACTCCTGCACAAGACGCTTAAAATACACTATTTTGGCTGGCCTCATCTACGTTGGGTTTATTAAAAAAACACACGGATTTAAAGGTGCTGTTAAAATACATAGCGAAAATTCTAGTATAACACTTAATCAAAAGGAACCATTAATGTTGGAAATCAACAAAAAAGTGGTTCCTTTTTTTATTGAACAAATTTCTAAATCGGCTTCAGAGTGGCAAGTGCTTTTTGAAGATATTCAAAACGTAGATGAAGCAGATGAACTTATTGGCTTGCCCGTTTACGTTGAGTCTGACCAAATTGAAGATGCTGAAACTGAAATATGGATTAATGACACCGTTGGATTTAAAATAATAGATCAAACTATGGGACCAATAGGTGAAGTTGTAGAACATATTCACAAACCCGGACAAGATTTACTGGAAATAGAATTTAACTCCAAAACCTATTTTATTCCATTTGTTGAGGAGCTAATCCTTAATTTTGATAATAAACTAGGCATTATCTACACTAATCTTCCTGAAGGTTTACTATCCATTAACGACTAATGCTCCATATCGATATTATTTCTGTATTACCAGCACTTATTCAAAGTCCATTAGAACATTCCATTTTAAAACGGGGCAAGGATAAAGGATTAATTTCTATTAATGTAATAGATTTAAGGCAATATGGAATAGGCAAACACAGGCAAGTAGACGATTATCAATTCGGTGGAGGTGCAGGCATGGTTATGCGCATAGAACCCATATTCAATTGTATTACCGATTTAAAAAAAATACGAACCTATGATGAAGTTATTTTTTTAACTCCCGATGGTGAAATTTTCGAACAAAAAACAGCTAATAATCTATCGTTATGTTCAAATCTAATTTTGCTTTGCGGGCATTACAAAGGGATAGACGAGCGCATCAGAGAACATTTAATAACGAAAGAAATATCTATTGGCGATTTTGTACTAACTGGTGGCGAATTGCCTGCCTTAATTGTTGCTGATGCAATTTGTCGCTTGGTACCTGGTGTGATAAGCGATGAAGAATCGGCACTAAGCGATAGCTTTCAAGATGATATTTTATCACCCCCCCTCTATACACGACCATCTGAATTTGAAGGATGGGAAGTCCCAAAAATATTACTCTCTGGAGATTTTAAGAAAATTGATTTGTGGCGAGAAGAAAAAGCAGAAGAGAAAACACGTTTAAAAAGACCAAACCTAAACCTTTAAAAAAAGATAAAGCCACAGCAATGAATTTAACCTTAACCAAGCCTTTAGTGTTTTTTGATATTGAAAGCACAGGAATAAGCACATCTAAAGATCGTATTATTGAGCTATACCTTATAAAACTAAACCCAGAAGGAACAGAGGAACACTTACACGAATTATATAATCCCGGAATTCCAATTCCAGCTGAAGCCTCAGCCATACATGGCATATATGATAAAGATGTAAAAGACAAACCAAGCTTTACACAAAAAGCAGCTGAGCTTAACTTATTTCTAGACAATTGCGATTTTGCTGGATTTAATTCCAATAAATTTGATGTTCCACTATTGGTGGAGGAATTTTACCGTGCAGGCCTTAACCTCGACATTGAACATAGAAAATTAGTGGATGTAATGCGAATATTCCATACCATGGAACCTCGTAATTTGGCAGCAGCTGTAAAATTTTATTGCGATAAGGAACTTGAAAATGCACACTCTGCAAAATATGATACCATAGCCACCTTCGAAATTTTAAAGGCCCAATTAGAAAAATACCCTACATTGGATAAAACAATCGAAGGATTGCATAAACTATCGGCACAAAATGGGCAAGTTGATTTAGCTGGAAGAATTGTTATGAATGACCGAAAAGAAGAAGTATTTAACTTCGGAAAACATAAAGGCAAATTAGTTAAAGAAGTACTAAAACGCGAGCCATCCTACTATGATTGGATGATGCAAAGTGATTTTACGGCCAATACTAAAAACGAATTAACCAAAATACGACTCAGGTTACTTAATGAATAAAAAAAATTAATACCAAATTTTGTAGACTTTTGTAATCTTATATGGCCACACCCTTAAATATTTCAAATCCATTAACATTTGAATCGGTAACTCAATTCGTATCTCAAAAGCCGACCATTGTAATTGATCAAATTGCAATGGATGCAATAACAAAATGCAATCAGTATTTACTTAATAAAATAGATATTCCAAATTCAGTTTATTATGGAATAAATACAGGGTTTGGCTCGCTTTGTAATACTAAAATAAGTCCTTCCGATTTAGTTAAGTTACAGGAAAACCTATTAATGTCGCATGCATGCGGCATGGGCGAAATTGTACCTGACGAGGTAATTCGGCTCATGTTATTGTTCAAAATAAAATCATTAAGCCTTGGCTATAGCGGCGTAAAATTTGATACAGTTCAACGCCTTGCCGATTTTATTAATTTATCGCTTTATCCAGAAGTGTTCAAACAAGGTTCATTAGGCGCATCGGGCGATTTAGCCCCTTTAGCCCATCTCTGTTTGCCACTAATAGGCAAAGGTAAATTGGGAAAAGATTTATCTTTAAAAATATTAAAACAGCATAACTTAAATCCAATAAAATTGGGACCAAAAGAAGGTTTGGCCTTAATTAATGGCACCCAATTTATGTCGGCATATGGTATGCATTGCTTAATGTTAGCCAAAAAACTAAGCAGTTGGTCTAATAGAATTGCAGCTCTAAGTTTGGAAGCCTTCGACTGTAGGATGGAGCCTTTTACGCCTCAAATTCATGAAGTACGCAATCAAAAAGGTCAAATTGAATGTGCCAAAACCATTTCGCAGCTCCTAGCAGATAGCCAATGGATGAACGGGGCAAAAGATTCAGTTCAAGATCCGTATTCCTTTAGATGCATCCCGCAGGTACACGGTGCAACCCAAGATGTAATTACCCAGGTTGAAACAATTTTTATCAATGAAATAAATGCCGTAACCGACAATCCAAATATATTTGTCGATGACGATTTAATACTTTCTGGAGGCAATTTTCATGGTCAGATTTTAGCTCTACATGCCGATTTTTTAGCGATGGCTATGGCCGAATTGGGAAGCATTTCGGAACGACGTACCTATAAACTCATTTCAGGAGAGCGAGGGTTACCGGTATTTCTAACCGCAAATCCTGGTCTAAACTCAGGATTTATGATTCCTCAATATACTGCTGCTTCCATTGTAAGCTTGAACAAGCAACTATGCACACCGGCTTCTGTTGATAGTATTGTAAGTAGTAATGGACAAGAAGATCATGTAAGCATGGGCGCCAACGCTATGCTAAAACTAATAAGGGTTGTAGAAAATGTAAGAAAAGTACTTGCCATTGAATTATTTACCTCATGCCAAGCCCTTGAATTCAGAGAGCTCCAAAACTGCTCATTCGCTACCCAGGAATTAGTAAAATTTGTAAGAACAAAAATTCCTTATATACACGAAGATACCGAAATGTCGTCGTTGATGTTTATGGCTGAGGCCATTCTCGATGAACGTTCTGAATAGGTATTAGTATTATTCTGTGGTTATAGGCAATTATAATCCGACCACTCAGCAATGACAGGACAAGGGCTAAAAAACATTTACATATTCATCGGGACAGCAATCCTATTGACAACTTGCGGACTACCAAAAGAAGTTTCGCATGTAGTGGAAAGCCGACCAAAAGAAATGGTTGAACTTCCAACTGGCTATTGTAACTTATTTCCGACAACATCATTTGAGCAGTGGGACAAGGACTATAACTCATTTGACCGTTATCTTACAAGCGACATCATGCAAACTCAAATGGGGCTTTCTTATACTATCAATGGCGTTCATATTTGGCGGTGTGTTCCTTCGGCTCGCACACACGTTCAACTCGACACAACAACAATGATTACCGACAACAACGAAGTCGTTGGAAATTGGCGAATAGCTTGTAACAGGACAATAACATATGAAGACTCTGTTGTTTACGCAGACAAAAAGTTTTATCGGACTTCCAAAGTAGTTAAAGACGTCAAAGATGATGATGTTTTTCTTTCAATGACAGCAGACAAGTTCAAACTTTACGCAAAAGAAAAGGGTAATAGCAGCTTCAAAAAAATTGCGATTAAAAATTACCACATAGAAAGCAAACGTTACTTAATGCTTTACGGACTTTCAAAAGCTAGGGCAGCAATTGCCTTTGTTGGACTTGACAAAGAAGGCAGGCTAATAATAAATAGTTACTACGTTCAAGAGCGTAAAGTAAAAGACGTTTACGTTGTTTACCAAGCGACCATGACACAAATGGTATTCAAGAAAATAACTACATGAGATTAACTGCTTGTAAAAGCACATTTGCAATAGGTGGGTTTTCGTGCTCCGCAGACAGTTTAGTGGTAGCCTAAAGATTTGTGCTCCGAAATCGCCAACTTCTTAAACCCACAAACCGTTGCCTAACAAAACTCTCTATATAAAACTAAAATAGCCCGTTCAATACGGCTTCTACTTTATTAATAACCAATCCGAAATCTTCGGCCTTGTTTTCAAAATCAATATCATCTACATCAATAATAAGTAAGGGGCCATCCTTGTATCCCGAAACCCAAGCTTCATAGCGTTCGTTAAGTCGTTTTAAATAATCTAAACGAATGGAATCTTCGTATTGACGTCCTCGCTTTTGTATTAAATTAACTAAAGTTGGAATAGAGGCCCTCAAGTAAATCAATAAGTCTGGCGGCTTAATCATACTTTTAAGGCTTTCGAATAAGGCCTTGTATGTGTTATAATCGCGGGTGCTCATTAGCCCCATTCCGTGTAAGTTTGGAGCAAAGATATTTGCATCTTCATAGATTGTACGATCTTGAATGACCGAGTCGTTCCCTTTTACAATTTCTAATATGCTGGTAAATCGGGTGTTTAAAAAATACATCTGCATGTTAAAAGACCATCTATGCATATCGTCATAAAAATCGCTAATGTATGGATTGTCGTCTAAGGCCTCATAATGCGGAGCCCAATTATAGTGCTTGGCTAACATTCGGGTTAAGGTTGTTTTTCCAGCACCAATATTTCCGGCTATGGCTATATGTTTTATTGAGTCGTTCATTCCTATCTTTTATTTATGTATTACCTTGTAGTTGGCG
>CANMPY010000127.1 GCA_947499775.1 Bacteroidota bacterium
CAAAAATATCCTTTTCGAAAGATTAGCGTTCCAAATATTTAACCAAGCGGACACTAATTTCAAGTAATAGCCTATTTTTTTAATAGTTCAAACGCCGATTATTATTCAGCCTTCAAAATTAGTTTAAAAAAAAGAGGAGGTCAAGGATTTGAAAATTCAGGAATGGATTATAAATAAAGCCCAAAATAGTAAAATAAAAGGTTTATGAAGGGATATTGAATTTTTTAGTATGCTATAGTTAAGCAATCATTTTAATAAAATCATCTTCATTGATAATGCGAATTTTTAGTTCGCTTGCCTTTTGCAGTTTGGCAGGCCCCATGTTTTCACCAGCCAATACAAAATCGGTTTTGCTGGTAATGCTGCTCACATTTTTGCCTCCAAATTTTTCAATCGTTTCCTTTAACCCGTCGCGGCTAAAAGTGTTGAACACACCACTTACTACAAAACTTTTTCCATCCAATTTATTTGTAATTTGCATTTGATCGGCTTCGTTAATAGCCAAATTTAACCCCTTGATTTTTAATTTTTCAATAATGCTTTGATGTTGGGGATTGGCAAACCATAGTATCAAACTTTCGGCAATTCGTTCTCCAATTTCGTCAACAGCCCTTAAGTCTTCAAAGCTTGCTAAGGCAATAGTATCAATATTTTTGAACGATTTTGCAAGCTTTTTGGCCACTGTTTCGCCTACATACCGTATGCCTAACCCAAACAATACCCTTTCGAAAGGGGTATTTTTTGAGGCCTGTATGCCTGTGATAATATTGGTGACCGATTTTTCTAATAAGCGAATATTTTTTCTCTTTCCGGTTTGTTCATCCACGGTAACTTTGGTTAATTCAATAAGTTGATTAGGCTGGAGGTCGAATATATCGGATACGTTTTTTAATAATCCATTTTCCCAAAGTAAATCAATGGTTTCTTCGCCCATACTGTCAATATCCATAGCTTTTCGCGCTACAAAATGACTCATTTTTCCTTTTATTTGAGGTGGGCAATGGTCTTCGTTTGGGCAATAATGAGCCGCTTCGCCTTCGCGACGCACTAAGGCGGTATGGCATTCGGGGCAATGGGTTATAAATTCAATTGGTGCTTCATTTGCAAGGCGTTTGGATTTGTCAACTTCTATAATTTTTGGAATAATTTCGCCTCCTTTTTCAACAAAAACAGTATCGCCAACCCGTAAATCCAACTGCTCAATAATATCTTGGTTGTGCAACGAAGCGCGTTTTACGGTTGTACCCAAAAGTTGAACAGGCTCCAAGTTGGCAACTGGTGTTAGGGCCCCTGTTCTGCCAACTTGAAAGCTAACCGATAGAAGCTTTGTGCTTACGCGTTCGGTTTCGAATTTGTAAGCAATGGCCCAACGGGGATTTTTAGCCGTAAAGCCCATTTCGTGTTGTAGCTGATAGCTGTTAACTTTTATGACAACTCCGTCTATTTCGAAACTTAAATTTTTACGTTGATTTTGCCAATACTCTATAAAAGACCAAACTTCTTCTATTGATTTGCAAATTCGCAAGGAATCATTTATTTGCAAACCCCATTTTTTAGCTTCCGATAAGCTCTCATAATGATGGGTAAATAGGTTTTCGTCACCCAAAAAATGGTATAAATAACAATCTAAAGGCCTTTTGGCTACCTCAGCACTTTCTTGCATTTTGATGGTTCCTGCTGCTGAATTTCTTGGATTGGCAAATGGCGGTTCTCCATTTTTTAAGCGTTCATCATTTAGGCGATCGAAGGCTTTGCGATGCATAAAAATTTCGCCTCTAATCTCAAATTTATCAGGGTAATGACCATGTAAACGATGTGGTATTGACCGAATAGTCTTAACATTTTCAGTTACATCATCGCCATATTTGCCATCACCACGGGTTAGGGCTTTTACTAACAAGCCTTTTTCATATGTAAGTCCGATGGCAAATCCATCAAATTTCAACTCACATACATAGTCAAACGATGTCCCTGTCAATTTTTTGGCCCGCTCATCAAAATCGCGGAGCTCCGTTTCGGAATAGGTATTACCCAACGACAACATAGGACGACTATGGGGCTTGGTTTCGAAATTTTTTGTAACCTCACCACCAACACGTTTCACTGGCGAATCGTGATGAGCAAGTTCTGGATAAGCCTGTTCTAATGATTCTAATTCTTGGAGCAATCTATCAAATTCGCGATCGCTAATAGTTGGTTCAGCTAATACGTAATAATGGTAATTGTGCGCACGAAGTTCATTGGTAAGGGTATGAATACGGGTTGTGATGGATTGACTCATGTGAATGTGCAAAGTAATGCAACAAATGGGAATGAAAAATTCTACTTTTGATTTGTACTAAAAAAGGGAAGCTTACATATGTTGCCCGCTAACTATTAAATAACCGCACCCATCAATATCATTTTTTCTAAGGTTGGATTTATGGCGCCTCCCTTTTTTTCGATGGTTACTGCAAAGGCAGTGGCATTGGCGATGTTCTTCATTTTTACTAATCCTTTTTGCGCTTCGTACGTGTCAAAAACACCTGCATCTACTGGCTTGCCATCAACTATGGCCCATAGTTGATATTGTTCGTTTAGTGAATTAGCAGGTAAATTGGCTGCAATGAGATACACTTCTTTTTCGCTGTTATTCCAATAAACCGTGGCTAAGGCTTTTGGCAATAAGGGCAATCCGGCTAATTTTACTAACTGTATTTGAGGGTTTTGCAAAATAGAAACTTTTTTTTCCAGAGCTGAATATTTTGCCTCTTGCGATTTGTTATTATCTGTTAAAAAAGTATTTTGTGTACTTAGGGTTGCTATTTGATTTTTTGCATTTTTCCAATGGGTATACAACCATATATTTCCCAGTACACTAATGCCAAACAATACGATTGAGGCGGCTATGAAATAGTTGTAAAATGGAACAGTTCTGCTTTTTATTGGGATGTGATTTGAATTTGAGATGCTTTTAGGTATTGGTGTTTTCTCAGAGCTTAGCTCCTTCATATCCAAACTTGCAAACAATTTATCTTTAACAGAATCTGCTGGTTGTTGGGCAAATGTTTCGGCATATTTGAGCAAGCCCGTTTCTATAGCCTCAATCTCTAATCTGATTTGGGGATCAGTAATAGACAATTGCAGAATAAAAGCAGTTTCCTCTGGGGTGGTATGGCCCAAAACAAACTGTTCTAATATTCCAGATTCTATATATGCGCTTACATCCATTTATTGTTCACTAAATATCGTTCGGAGGCTTCCAATTGCCGCCCTAACTCTTGTTTTTACTGTTCCCAAAGGAATATTTAATTCTTTGGAAGTTTCATCCTGCGTATAGCCTTTAAAATATACCAATTCTATTATTTCTTTATGATTTGCGGGTAAGTTTGAAACCAGTTGTTTCAAGCCTATGGTATCTGTCTTTTGTTCAAATTTTCCAATTTTATTAATATCATTTACCGAATGGTCAATGGTTTGGTTTTTCCTGTCTTTTTGATTCTGTTTTGATCTCAAAAAATCTATCGTTGCATTTCGTGCTATATTCAACATCCAAGTATATAATCGGCCTCGCGATGCATCATAGTTTTGAATATTTTTCCAAATTTTAATAAAAACTTCCTGTAAAATATCTTCTGCAATATTTTCTTTATTATTTACACCATTTAAAATAAAGCCATACAATACGCTAGAATAATTATCGTACAGATAATTAAGCGCTAGCCTTTCTTGCTTTTTCAGAAGAGAAACCAATTCTTTTTCGGTATAGGCTACACGTGTAATATTCAAAGTATGCAGACAAATGTATACTTATTTATTTCAAATATTAGAATTGATTTTACGCTCAATTCTAAAATCTATATTTTATTTATAACTAAACGTAAAGCCATTTTGAGCATTTATATGAATAATATTAAAAGGTGTATCCAATATTAATTTTGGCAAAAAAAGGTGTACCCGTTGTAAAATGAATTTCATTTACAGATACGATTTCGTCTCTAAGGCGGCTTTCATTTACAAACTGAGCCTCTTTCCAATTGCTATTTAAAATATTTTCGGCCGAAAGTCCGACATGATAATTCTTATATTGGTATTTAATTAATGCATCAATCAAAAAATAACCATCGGCAATTATCGAATTATCTTCAATTGCGGCCCGGTCGCCCATATAGCGATAGCGCAAACTACCACTTAGTCCATTTGGTTTTTTGTAACTCATACCGCCACTGCTTGTTAGGGTTGGGGCAAGCGGAATTCGGTTGGCATGGGCAGGTTCATCTTTTAATTTACCGCGATTAATATTTAAGTCAGCATCTAAAAATAAATGTTTGGTTAGCTCATATCTGATCGATAGATCCATACCTAGTCTGCGGGTTCGTCCGGCCACATCTACAATGCCTTCATCGCCTACATAAATCAGTTCGCTTTGTAAAGCCAATGTCCAAAAGGCTAGGTTTAGTATTATTTTATCAATGGGTTTAAACGTTACGCCTATTTCGTTTCCAAAAGCACGGGCCAAAGTGTTTTGCAAACTGCCTGTTATGGCTGCCCGCGCATCATTCGAATGAAACCCAAATCCCGATTTGGCAAACCCCTGCAAGCGCGTATTAACATTATACTTTAGGTTTATTTTTGGGTTCACTATAGTCTTAAAAGCTATTCCAGAAGCAGTATCGAAGGTGTAATTTTTAAAATTAAAATTATAAATATCTGTTCTGACGCCTAAATTTAAATGTAATTTTTTGCTAAGCTGAT
This sequence comes from Bacteroidota bacterium, assembly GCA_947499775.1. Classification (GTDB taxonomy): domain Bacteria; phylum Bacteroidota; class Bacteroidia; order NS11-12g; family UBA9320; genus JABWCE01. The sequence goes on from CANMPY010000127.1 coordinate 4,735, forward strand.
AGTTTTCATCGGCATATAACCATGCATTAATTTGGTTTAATTTTCCACTTACCATCGTGTTTAAATACTGTCGTTTTACTGTATGTTCCAGCTGAATAATAGAATTATCGTAACGAATGCCAGCCCCAATGATTGAAACCAATTCTTTGCCTTTAACTTTCCTAATGGTTTTAAATGTATTTGTATAACCGGCTATATTTCTGTGATCGGCCTGAAATATTTGATCGCCATTAAGGGTATCTGAAAGATAAAATGTAAAATTGGAGTAGAGGTTAAAGTCGTATCGGCATAGATACATTTGATTTTTGATAGTCCATTTATGCCAGTTTTTTTCATGAATTATATTAAAATTCGAGCGTCCCGTTTGCCCTCCTTCACTTGGGTCAATGCTTCCTAAAGGCGTAATGCTACCATCTTTAACTTTACGGTTTGGTATTTGCCCCGAAGCATCCCATCGGCTTCGAAATGTAGAAAGAGAAAGAATTAACTTATCGCCGTTGTTGAGTTGGCCACTGTATTTTGTAAAAATATTAAACCGATTGAGGTTTTGTTTTTGTTCGAAATATGAATTGGTAAATTGATATTCTATGGCTGTGTATAAAGCCTCGTTCTTTTTTGAAAATAGGTGCTTTGTATGGCCTAAAAGATCAAAAATTCCTAAGGCTCTTTTGGCATCAAATAGCCCGGCTTCGAGTTTTACAAAATTATTTTCCAACGTGTTCATTGTCTTAAATTCTCCCGAACCCGCGGTGGCCAAATCGCCATATTTTGTTGTATGTGGCCCTTTATTTACCTCCAAAGCGCTTACCGTTTCGGGAATTAAAAAATGCAAGTCGGCATACCCTTGTCCGTGGGCATGCGAAGGCATGTTTACCGGCATTCCGTCTACATATATTGCAAAATCGGTACCATGATCAATATCAAAACCACGCATAAAGAGTTGTTCGGCTTTGCCGCCCCCCGCATGCTGAGCAACACATAATCCTGGAACAAGGCGCAATAGATCTTGCGAAGATGAAGCTGGCCTCAAGTTTAAATCAAACTTACCAAATATATAACCCTGAACCCATTTGTGGGCGTGAATAGTAATGGCTTTAATATTTATTGAGTTTTGGAGCAAATGAATGTTTAAATCTATAGTGTTGTGATTCAAAATTTTTACATTTTTTTTATGCGTTATATAACCCATTTTAGAAAATGAAAGGGTGTAAGTCCCATCCATTAAATTTTCAAAAACAAATTTACCTGATGTATCCGTATGGGTAGATTTTGAAATAGGATTAAGTATAACAGTGCCGTACGAAACAGGGTTGCCGTTGCTATTAATAGTGCCGATAATTTTGCCGCTTTGAGCATAACTATTGGCAGCTGTAATTAACAAAACAAAGGATAAAATCTTA
>CANMPY010000128.1 GCA_947499775.1 Bacteroidota bacterium
TGGTAAATAACCATCGGTATTTTATTGATTTGATAAAATTACTTCGATAAAACAAATTTTCCAGTTTTAAAATAACCTTTCCCATTATATATTTTGTAAATATAAACCCCATTGGCTTGTTGTTTCAAATCTACCATGGTATTCGATTTTGCCTCAAGGTTCTTAATTTCAGTAACCAAGCGGCCATTAATATCGGTGATACTTAGCGATATCGGCTCATCTGTTTTTAAATCCCAATCGAAATGAATACTATTAGATGTAGGATTTGGATGGGCTTTAAATTTAATTTTATCTGATTTACTGCTTGTTACAGGATTATTTGATGCTGTTCTATTAACTGATGCACTCGGATTGTCATACTTTGGAACGATAAGTATTTCAAGGAAAAAACTTAAAAAATGTCGTGCATCTACGCTTGCTTCATTTTGCGTATTGGCTATTTCCTTTATCATATTTACTTCCTGTATTGAAGGTTTTGTTTCTCTGCCCGATTGCAATATGGGTATAATAATTTGAAGGAACTTTTTATAATCACTTTTGGGATATGCGTTGCTTAAAGCTATGGCTTCTTTGTAATTCTTAGCTTTAATATTATCCCAAATTATTTCCTTAGGCTGTTGTATCATCATGGCCACATCCTCAAATTCAAATGTACCGCCCATAATACCATCATTATACACATCACATTTGTCCAAATCACTACAATCGATAGGAGGAAACACAGTAGTGGTATTGTTTGATGCGCTACCAGTAACAACTGTTGGTGGGGCAGGAGCGAAGCCACTATAATCAAAATACTGAAAAGTGCCGCTGGCAGAGTGAATATTAGCCGTACCTATGGTTGCGGTAAATTCATTTGCAAAATCAGCACTTGAACCATCTCCCTGATCCTGCATATCGCCATTATTATACCAGTCGTAGTAACGCATATCTATAAATTCGTTACATTTTAATTCCAATAAACTGTTATCACCCGTGGTATTTAAGCCATAATTAAATATACTTCCACCACTATTTTCTGTAAATGTATTATTTTTAATAATTGACGTATGAGGAGTGGAAACTGTTTGATTAATGATTATACCATGTCCATCAGGATAACTTCCGGAGGTAGTAAAGGTATTTTCATGAATTTTTATATCATCGGTATTATTAAATACAAGGCCATAGCACTTATTATTATCAGGCATAGGGTAATCGTCTAAATCATTATTCCATTCATACGTGTTCATATACGATAGCGGGGCTGCGTCATTGTCGCATTGCCAGGCTGTATAACAATTAGTAAAATCGGCCTCTCCCACCCCTATAAAATTTGCTGAACCTGTTGTTCTGTTTGTATACATGCCATATACTAAATTTTCAAATATTGCGGTTTTACCGGTTGGGTAGCAGCCTGTAGAAGTATTGTTACCTTTTAAAACCTGAAATGTAGCATCGAAACTTGCCAAACCTAATCCCACTCTATATGGGCCTGTATATCTGTTTTTAAAAGTGCAACCATTAAAAATAATTTTATCTACCCCAAACATACTGCAATGTGTATTTAAGCCTATACCAAAGAAATCGTTAATAGCCGCCGGATCTTCAAAGCTAAAATTAGTAAAATTAAAGCGGCTTAGGTTATCACCTGCAAAAGGCATAAAAGCCACCCCTTTGCGGTTGTTTTTAAAATTGATATGGTTTAAATATTCCGGCGCCACATTGTCATTGTTAGTACAAGTTATTAAGGCGCCTCCCTCTACAGTAACCCCACAAACCGCATTTTCTATCCGGCTGTCAAACATTTCGAGAATACCAATGGTAGAAGGGTCTTGCTGGCTAGGAGAGCCACCTACCTTCAAATGCACCCCTCGCCAATAGCTATGGCAATGTTCAAGGGAGGTAAGTACTGCATTATTTTGAAGAATCAATTTTCCACCGGGTTCTACCTCTATGCCATATTCAAAACCATTTTCTATAGCCTTGTCAACCAAATGTTCCATATTGGCAAATTCGAGCGTGGCATCATCTACTACCACAGTACATCCCGATTCAATGACAAGTCTCCCTTTAAATTGTTCATCGGTAGTAAACGTTAACGTTCCGGGATTGCCGCCCAATAGATCTAAGGTTGAAATGGTGACGAAATCGAATGAATTGGGCGTTGTGGGTTCCTGGGTATAAGTAGTGCAGGTTTCTTCGCAATCGTTGCTTAGCCTTATTATATCATAATTGTCAGATGCGTTTTTATTATCGCCGTTTACCACAAGCTCATTATTTTGGCAAACAACAGATCCAAAACCACAGGTCACCTGGTCATCATCGTTGCCGGCATAGGCTTTATTCCATATTTCTGTTAGATTGGGTTCTGTTTTTATTACTAAAAAACTTGAATAATTGGTTCTTCCGTAAGAATTTATTGGAGCAACCAATGTGTCTCCATTAGATGATGTAAAATAAAGTTTGCCATCATAATCCTGTCGCACTTTTATAAAAGATTCGTAACCACTAATGTGTCCAAGATGTTTTGCCTCTTTTTCATAACCGCCGTTTGCTGGAAGGCCTGGGGTCGGGAAATTAGCCCGTTCGATAATAGTGGCCGCCTTATCGGCATCTGTCCAGTAAGGAATAGTCGCATTACTGGTTTGAAAAGTATGACTACCATTAAAAGTAGAAATACATGGAGCGTAGCTCGTGCCATAGTAATTCGTCCACATAATAATATTACACATACTTGCTGTAACCATATTTCCATCAGCTAATTGCTGAATAGACATTCCCATGTCGCCTGAAGTTCTATTATGAAATTTACTTCCACATAGTGGGGCTTGATTTTTAAAATGATTATACCATGTAGTATGTACCGCGGGAATTGGCGGCTTTGGTCCATAGCCGCTACCTCCGGTATTATTCCAAACAGGTGATGGAGGTGCCAGGGAGGTTTCTATAACCGTTTGATCGGGAGATGTAGAATCGATGGGAATTCTAGTAATAATAATATTGCTATCATAACCCTTTTTATTTAATGTATCATAAGCCATGCCGATTGCCCAAATATTAGTTGGTATGTCCTGACCTATACCTGGTGTAATTATTTTAGGTTTTCCATCAGGAAGTGTGCCAATAGGATATTCAAAACATAAACCATATAAATCACCAAAGTTTTGGGGAGATGTAGGTTCGTATTTTGTGAGGCTGCTCCATGACAAATCTTCATTCAGTCTAAAAACACAAGGCTTTTGGTTCTCTAATCCTGCAATATAAAAAAACCCTGATTCACCAAAGGGCCGATATATAATATCGCGGCCTCTTCTTGAACCACCAAATGCAGTATCATTGTAACCAAGCGCATTTCTATATATTCTAGGAAAAGTACTTACCAGGGTGCCATCCGGTTTTGTTTTAACAATAACTAATCTAACATTGCCTTTTAAACTGGCATATCCTACCGCTACAATATACGGAAGATTATCATTCGGGTCGGTATATTCAATTGCCGCCTGAAGTGATCCGTAGCCATAGAAATCTTCTATTCCGGTATTATCATTTCCGGAAGTAAATCTTTTGGTCCAGATAGAGTTGAGATATCCGTCTGTTTTAATTAAAGAGGGGTATGTAAGGCCAGTGACTCCAGAATAACCAGAATGCACTAAATTAAATTCTGAATCTTCAAATACATCAAACAACCAGTCTTTTTGGTTGGAGGGATGATCAATTTCGTTGGTATGAATTCTTACAGCAGGGGTTTGCGAATAACTAAAATAACTAAAGTTTAACATAAGAAGCGAAAAACTAAAAACCTTGATGATGCCATTGATTTGGTTTTTAATTAGTGAATTGCACTTTTGAAAGCAATTGCTTAAATAAGCATAGGAAGAACTTCTGTAACGTGATGGATTGCCCAAACCCCAATGGTTGCATGGGATGGGGAGATGAAGGTAATATTTTGACGCTTCATAATGGTACTGATATTAAGTTTACTACAACAAATATTACGAATTAAAACCGTAAAAACCGTAAAAGAATTGTCATATTAAAATCCTTAAAAAATGACAAAGGCACATTGAATGTGAATTGGGATGTAAAAGGAAATAACCCTATTACTAAAATGCTTTAAATTTCATAAGAGGAATCTTCATAATTCGATTCCTCTTTTGTAGCTGAATTTTCTTAAGCCACTCAGTTTTCTTTATTAGCATACAAATCTGGTTCATCTGCTAATAATGGTTCATCTAATTTGTTTCCAAAAAATCGTTTCTGAAAAATAATAATGGATAAAACCCCTGTGCTAATACTGGTGTCGGCGATGTTAAAAATTGGCCTAAAGAACGTAAAATCTTGCCCGCCCCAAAATGGAAACCAAGCAGGATAATGCGATTCAATTATTGGGAAATAAAGCATATCGACTACACGGCCTAAAAAATAAGATCCCTTGTCGGCATAGCTAACATAATCTGTGAACCAAACGCCATAAAAAACGCTGTCAATAATATTGCCTAGGGCGCCTGCAAGGATTAACGTAATGCATGCAATAAGCCCTGTATGCGCCTTTTCGTTTATTTGTTTGATTAGGTACCAAATAATACCTGCAACTGCTAAGAGTCGAAATGCGGTAAGGATCAATTTTCCGGTTATACCGCCTAATTCAACGCCAAAGGCCATGCCATTATTTTCGGTAAAATGAAGGTAAAACCAATTGCCAAGCATATGTTTGGTTTGGCCTAAGTACATGTGTTTAAGCACCCAAATTTTCAACCATTGATCGAGGCATAAAATGGTCAATAAAATAACTGTAGATAGAAGGACGTATTGCTTCTTAGTAAATGATTTCAATAGGTTTATTTGTATTGTTTTAGTTTGGCTTCCATACTTTGTGTAGTGTGTGGTACTGCCATTAGTCTTTCTTTTTGAATAAGCTTGCCGGTTACTTTGCAAATGCCATAGGTTTTATTTTCGATACGCAATAATGCCATTTCCAAATTATCGATAAATTTTCTTTGTCGGCCTGCAAGTTGTGAATTGCTTTCCTTTAATAAGGTAGAGCTTCCGTCTTCCATCGTTTTGTAAACGCTTCCGGTGTCATCCGTGCCATTTGAGTTGTTTCCTGATTCGGTCAAATCTTTTAATTCGGCTTTTGCAGATTCGAGTTTTTTAAGAATAAGTTCCTTGAATTCCTGTAGTTCAATGTCGTTGTAGCGGCTGCGTTCTTTATTTTCTGTTTCCATAAACCTTATTTATTTTAATTTTTACTTCAATACCATTAATATCTATAAGTTCACCATCAGTTAAATCTTCAGTTAAGAGATTGTCTGCTAAAATCTCGTTGCAAATATAACTTTTGAATTGAATTACAGAACTATTTACATCAACTTGTGGAGTAATCGTTACAAGGATACGGTCGTTTACCTCATATCCATTGTCTTTGCGCATGTTTTGAATTTTATTCACAATTTCTCTGGCTAATCCTTCTTGCTTTAAAGTTTCGGAAATTGTTAAATCAAGCGCTATTGTTATTTTTCCGTTTACGGCCACTTGCCATCCACCTACATCTTTGGTTACTACCTCCACCTCATTTTGGTTTATGGTAAATAAGCCAGTTGTTAGGTGTAGGTCGATGCTGCCATTTTGTTCTAAAACTTTTAGATCCACATCGGTAAATGCATTTACAGCTGCACTAATTTCTTTCATAGAAGAACCGGCTCTTGGACCTAATTTTTTAAAATCAGGTTTTGCCGACTTTACAATTATGGATTGCTCCCCATCATGTAAAAAATTAATTTCCTTAACGTTAACTTCTGATAAGATAAGGTCTTTTACCAATGCGATTTGATCTTCGAAATGGGTGTTTAGCACCGGAATAAGAATCCTTTGGAGAGGTTGACGGACTTTTATTTTTTCTTTTTTGCGAATGGCTAATACCATACTGCAAATTTGTTGGGCAAGCTCCATGCGCTCTAAAAGTTCGAAGTCTATTTTTTCCAAATCTGGCATTACCAAATCGGTTAAATGAACAGACTCATGTTTTAGAGGTGTATTATTAGCAATGGCCTGCTCTCTAAGGTTTAACGTCATATTATTATACAGCCAGTCGGCAAAGAAAGGTGCAATCGGACT
>CANMPY010000129.1 GCA_947499775.1 Bacteroidota bacterium
ATCTAAGAGCAATTTTAATAATTGGTATTTTGCTGTTGCAGCTATATTATTAACTGTATTTGTCTATTATTATATTTTCGGTTATTACATTCCACACCAACGAATATTAGATGAAAATAAGGATTCAATTTCCGCTCTTGAAAATGAAATTAAGGCTACTGAACAAAAAATAGACACATTAGCGCAGGTTCCCCAATTGCAAACAAACTCAAATGATTCAAATTTATCAGATAGTTCAATACAAAGAATAAACCCTTTAAATAATACCGACAGTCTTAAAAGTGAAAGCGATCAGAAAATTACTGAATCGCAACAATCTATCACATCCTACGAATTAATTAATTCAGAGGGCCAAAACAATACACCAGGCTCTACAAATCAAAATTCAGCGAATGTTGTCAATTCCAAAATATTAAAAAAAACAAATAACACGCTAATTAAAGTTGAAAACTGGCATTCAACCTCCAACTTCAAAGGTTATAAATACAAAAATACTACGTTGCAGATATTTGATATGCCCGCTGATGAAACCATAATTTTAAAATATTTAGACAAGGCTTTATTTCTTAAGAAAAACGGAAATTATTATAAATTAAATGCTACGGGGCATTTTGAGCAGTTTCAGAAAGAAACTAAATCTGAACTTATAAAATTTTTAGACTCCATTTGATGACAAATTTTTGGAAATACCACGGAACCGGAAACGACTTTATTCTTATTAATAATTTTGATAAGGAACTAACTCATTCCTCAGAGCTTGCAATTGAACTCTGTGATCGCCATTTTGGCATTGGCAGCGATGGGCTTATTATTTTAGAGAAGGAAGAAAATGTTGATTTTAGGATGATTTTTTACAACCCCGATGGGAGCCAAAGTTTTTGTGGTAATGGCAGTCGATGTGCAGTAAAATTTGCTCAGGATCAGAAGTTAATCCATAAAAATACAACCAACTTCATCGCAATTGATGGACATCATTATGCCATGATTGAAAAAAACACCATCAATCTACAAATGAATTCTCCATTAATTTCAACTATTCACGTTTCTGAAAAGGAATTACCAATTCAGAACCAATCCATTATCAATACAGGATCGCCTCATTTAATATTGTTTATTGAAGATAGACTTAATATTATTGAGATTGATGTAAAACATTTTGGTTCCAAAATAAGGTATAATTCAACTTTTAAAAAGGAAGGTATTAATGTAAATTTTATTGGCATTGAGGCCAAAGATGTAATCGATATCAGAACCTATGAGCGAGGGGTAGAAGATGAAACCCTTAGCTGTGGAACAGGAGTAACTGCCGCTGCAATCGCCTATCATCACCTTTATACAAAATCGAATGGCGCACACTCAATTGAAGTAAATGCTATTGGGGGTCAATTACAGGTTAAATTTGATTTTGACAATACCAATTACTCCAATGTTCAATTGTGTGGACCGGCTGAATTAGTTTATCAAGGTTCAATACTTAAATAATTTCGGTTAATTATTTAAATAAAATTGATGCAATCATTAAAAGTATTTGTGTAACAAATCATCAATTGCTTTTGCTTTTAAAAGCATTTCTTGATATTCTTCTTCTGTATCGGAATCAATTGTAATAGCTCCACCTGCATAGTAGGCAAACTTTTTTAAGGCAGAATCATAAAACATGGTTCGTATTAAAACATTAAAATCCATATTTCCGTGTGGGTCAATATATCCTAAAGCCCCTGAAAACCATTCCCTGTTTGAAAGTTCAAAATGTTCTATCCATTTCATAGCAGCAATTTTTGGCGCACCAGTCATACTTCCCATAGGGAAAGTAGCGTGTATAATATCTTTCCATGTAGTCGTATTCTCCAATTTTGATGTAATAGTAGAAACCATTTGATGTACATGGCTATAGGTATAAATACCAAACAATTCCTCAACATTTACCGACCCAGCCTTGGCTACTCGAGCCATATCGTTTCTAACGAGATCCACAATCATAACATTTTCGGCGCGATCTTTCTTGCTATTCTCCAGTTCAGATTTAATAAAGTTATCCTTTTCAATATCTGCGCCTCGTGGTCGTGTTCCTTTAATGGGTTGCGAAACTAAGGTATCGTCAATCTTGGCCAGATAGCGTTCTGGACTTGCACTTAAAACAAACCGATTATCCAAGGCAAAATAAGCCGAAAATGGGGATGGAGAAACTTTTATGAGTTCTTCAAATAAAGGATAGGGGTTTTCAAGTTCAAATTTATTATATAAAAAACGTGAACATAAATTTAATTCATAAACATTTCCATTCCTTATTTGCTCCTTTATTTCTTTAAGCGTATCATGATGATTTGTTTCGTGAAAATCAGATAACAAATCTGAATTTTTAGTGATTGAATTTTTAAGTTTATTCTTGTTTGGAGTGCTAGTTATCAACTCCATTACTTCATCCAAGGTTGCGCCATGAACAGTAAGTAAATTTTCCCACGTTATGGTAATTACTATTTCAGGAATAAAAAATCCGACAGTTGGCCAATTGAAACACGAATGATTCAATGAGGATAAATTCTCTATTTCATTTTTTAAATTATAGCCTAAAATACCGAGCAACCATACTCCTTTTTGCTCCCAATTTGAAAAAAGATATTCTAAATTACCGTTGTTTTTGGATTCAAGTTGAGATCCTCCCCATCCAATAATTAATTTATAAACTCCTTTATTGCATTGTGGCTGAATATCGCAGCTATCGAGGATAGCACATGGGTTAAATTGAGAAGCGTATTCTTTTGCCTTTATCGAAAAATCTGAATAGTTATGTAAATAAACTGAATTCAAAACGAAAGGGAAAAAACTAATATTTTTATGGCAAGTACGCTTCCTCTAGTTTTACCAAACAGGAATTTTATACTCTCCGTTTTTTGAAAAATCAGAAAACACCTTCATTACCGTTTCCTTATCTTCTTTATAAGTAACTCCATACCATTGATCTTTCGATTCCATGACATGTAATTTTACCTGACCACTATTAATTAATTCATCCACTATTATTGGAATAAAAAACTCCGCCTTAGGTTCATTGTGATTCTGCGCTAAAAATTTCTTAAATCTATTTTTAAGATGCGGGAAAACGCTGTGATCAAAGCCCCAAAAATTCATAGAAACAACCGAATCATTCGGTAAAAGGTGCAATTCGTCCCCTTCACAATAAAATATCCCGTTGGCTTCTTTTTTTATTTTTGTACGTTCTTTTATTTCGTTCAATAATCCGTCTTTTGTTTGGCACACACCTCGGCTTACATATCCATTATCCGACAATGTTTTATCTAATGAATATCCCACCATTCCATAACTTGAAACTGAAACGGATGTTGTTAAAAAAGTATACATTTGAATAAAGGCATCTTTGCCATAATAATCATCAGCGTTAATTACGGCAAATGGCTCTTTAACAACTGATTCACAAACCAATATAGCATGTCCTGTCCCCCATGGTTTTTCTCTTAGCGGTACTTCGGCGCCTAACCCTTCAATTTCAGTATCAAATTCTTGAAAAACATGAGACACCTCCACATCATTCTTTACCTTATTGCTAACTTTTTCTTTAAAATCGTTTTCAAAACTTTTGCGAATTACAAATACGATTTTCTTAAAGCCAGCATCAATTGCATCGCGCAAAGAATAATCAATAATGGTTTCGCCTGAAGGACCTAGTTGGTCCAATTGTTTTAAACCACCATAACGACTTCCCATTCCTGCGGCTAATATAACTAATGATGGATTGCTCATTTCTTAATTAATCCGCGAGTTAACACTTTTTTATTCAAAGGTGCAACATTCTGATGTATAAATAAATTCAAATTCACTTAAATAATGCTATAACTACCAACAAATCACCTTCTAAATATTTTTTCATTTTTTTAGTATCCTTCAGTAAAGTAAGCGTACTAATTTTACTATTATTGCACTACTTTAAAAATAAATAAAACTTAATACGTATTCTCCTTCCACTTTATGAGCTATTTAAGAAACCTACTTACCCTATGCATACTTGCAATCGTGTCGAATTCATTTGCGCAAACCAATTGCAAAACACAGGCAGCCGTTTTTTTTGAGTCTGCAAAATTTGACTTGAGCGATTCATCAAAAATTTATTTGAAAGCATTAACGGATACGTTAAAAGCAAAATTAAAACTTCAAATATCCATTTCGGGAAACACGGATGATGTAGGAGATAGTGTTTTTAACAGTCGATTATCGGAAAACAGAAGCCGGGAAGTAAGACGATTTTTTATAGATAATGGATTGGATTCAATCAAATTAAAAATTGGATACAATGGTGAAAATAAACCCATGGCCGACAATGCATCCGATATGGGTAAACAAAAGAATCGCCGGGTTGATATTGCTATAAAATGGGAAATTCCAAAGCCACCTGAACCAAAAGGGGATGTAAGAGAGCTCCTAGCACAATTAACCAATCCGGTTTCAAATTATTGCATTAATAACCGCAGAGATACAGTGTTGTATACTGCAAATGGAAGTGGCTTATTGATTTTATCAAATGCCTTTGGCGATGAAAAAGCATGTAAGGAAGATTGCATAAACATTGAATTTAAAGATGCATTAAACCAAGCAGATATGATATTCGACAATTTAACTACTTTTTCAAATGGAATCTTGTTAGAAAGTGGGGGCATGGCTTTTATGAATGCAAAATGCGGAAAGAAAAATTTAAGAATCAAATCGCCGAATTCAATGTTTTTAATTCTTCCAGCCGATACATTAAAAGACGACATGAAGGTTTTCTTTGGTTTGCGCAATACAGAAATTGAGCCTATGAATTGGAATGTATCTAAAAAAGATAAAGTATGGACCATTGGCGATGATTTTCATACCAACTTGCACGATCAATTATTAGCCTATGCCTTAAAAAATAGAAAAAAAGGATGTTTAGGTATTGGGGGTATGAGCAAGAAAAAAATTGCTGAACAAATAAAAGCAAGAAGCAATGACCTTCAGAGCCAAATGTCGGTATCACCCGAAGGCAATTCTCTTTCCGGTTCGCTCTTTTATATTGCATCTGTTAGCAAAATGGGATGGGTAAGTTGTGACCGTTTTTCGAAGAATAAAACAGCTGAGTATTCAATTGCCACAGCAACTAACCCAACAACTGCTTCCTATATTGCTGCTCCGAGTATTAATGCTTTGATTTACGGAACACAAAAAGATAAGAAATTCGTATTTATTGCTCCTCAGGGATTTACATACAAATTTGTAGGATTAAAATATGAAGATAAAAAAATTGGTTTAGCAACATTAGTGGGCAATACAAGTGAAACCTCTAACCCAATTATATATAAGCCTTACGATAGTGTTACTGAATTAAAAGACGCTATAAAGGCTTATTTTACAAAATAAATTTTTACTCTCAATTAATTTTAAACCTGACAGGTTTTAAAAACCTGTCAGGTTTGGAATCTGATTTTCAAATATTCCTTAATCAGTAACTCCACTCCTACCGTCGCTTTTTCTTGAATATGAATTACATTGGCATTAAATGAAAAATCAGGAATTTTGGGGTCAATATAATAAATAGGTATCTTCTTTTGGGCATATCGAATTAATGATGCCGCAGGATAAACAACCATTGACGTTCCAATGATCAGAATACAATCAGCTTGTACTACCACGTTTATAGCATTTTCCATCTCGGGCACTTCCTCTCCAAACCAAACAATATGAGGTCTTAGTTGAAATCCTTTTTCACATTCATCTCCTAGGTTCAATTCAGTGCCTTTTATTTTATAAATTAAATCAGCATTTAGCGTGCTTCTACTTTTTGATAATTCACCGTGCAGATGAATAATCTTGTTAGACTCTGCTTTTTCATGCAAATCGTCAACATTTTGAGTGATAATTGTTACATTATAATTTTTCTGTAAATCTACCAATGCATAATGAGCCGAATTGGGCTGAGACAAACTCATATTTCGACGACGTTTATTATAAAAATCTAAAACCAATGCCTTGTTTTTAGCCCATCCCTCTGGGCTTGCCACTTCCATTATATCATGTCCTTCCCATAGCCCTCCTGAATCTCTAAA
>CANMPY010000130.1 GCA_947499775.1 Bacteroidota bacterium
AAACACAAGCAGGTGACGTATCGGCTTATATTCCAACCAACGTTATTTCGATTACCGATGGTCAGATATTTTTAGAAAGTAATTTGTTTAACTCAGGCGTTCGCCCTGCTATCAACGTTGGTATTTCGGTATCGCGTGTTGGGGGAAATGCCCAGATAAAGTCCATGAAAAAAGTGGCTGGTACACTTAAGCTTGACCAGGCTCAATACCGTGAGTTAGAAGCGTTTTCAAAATTCGGATCCGACCTTGATGCGGCTACAAAGGCCGTTTTGGATAAAGGAGCAAGAAATGTAGAATTGCTTAAGCAACCACAATATTCACCAGTATCGGTAGAGCAACAAACCGCTATAATTTATTTGGGTACGAAAGGATTATTGTCGAAAGTTCCGGTAAATAAGGTGCGTGAGTTTGAAGCAGAATTTTTACAAGTAATGCTAAGCAAGCACAACGATGTTTTGAAAAGTTTAGCTGCAGGTAAATTTGATGATGAAATAACAGGCGTATTAGAAAGTGTTGGAGCAGATCTTTCAGCCAGCTACACAGCTTAATCTCATATCTAAAAAAGAATGGCCAATTTAAAAGAGGTTAGAATACGGATTAGCTCAACACTTAGCACACAGCAGATTACCAAAGCTATGAAATTGGTATCGGCTACAAAGCTTCGTAAAGCTCAAAATGCTATTATACAATTGCGTCCTTATGCCGAAAAATTGCAAAGCATTTTGGGAAATCTTGCCGGAAGTGCTGATGATGCCAAACTGAAAGCTTTTTTTACACCACGCCCTATAAAAAATGTTTTATTAATTGTAGTTACGTCCGATCGAGGATTATGTGGGCCTTTTAATGCCAACATAACCAAGGCTACCCGTGCTATGATCGAGACAAACTATAAAGATTTAGACGCCAAAAATATTACTCTAATGTTTATGGGTAAAAAGGGTTTTGAATTTTATAAAACATCGCCTTTTAACCTAAACGTTAACCATCGTGAAATTTTTGGTAATACTGCTGCCGACAATGTTTTTGAAGTTGGACAAATCGTTATTGATGATTTTTTAACCGGAAAATATGATGAAGTAAGGGTATTGTATAATCAATTTAAAAATGCGGCTACTCAAATAATTCGGGAAGAAAGAATGCTTCCAGTTGATCTTTCACATTATGAAGGAAAAAAGACAGCTACAATTGACTTTATATTTGAACCTAGCAAAACTGAAATATTACAGGATTTAATACCTCGTGCTGTAAAAACCCAATTGCTAAAAGCAATCCTTGATTCAAACGCATCGGAACATGGTGCCCGAATGGTAGCTATGGATAAGGCTACCGAAAATGCAGGCGAATTATTAAAAGCACTAAGATTGCAATACAACCAAGCTCGCCAGGCAGCCATTACTACCGAAATTTCGGAGATAGTGGGTGGTGCTGCGGCTATGAGTGGGAAATAAAAATTAAAGTGCTAAATGCTTAATACTAACTTATATAACCTCAAAAATTAAATTATTCAGGAACAAATTTTAACAATTCGTCCAATTCGTCATCAGTAAGATTGTCTTTTTCTGATTTATCGTAAATGGCCAAAAGATACACAGTAGTTTCGGCAATAACAATATTTGTAATTATTCTTCCGCCTCCTCGTTTACCCTTTCCTTTAGATGCAATGGAAATCCGTATTTTATAACAATTTTATTTAATTAAAACACCTGTTTTAGGATTAATTTCTAAGGTGTCGAGTATTTCAGAAAATTCTTCTTTAAGAGAATGGTATTTTTTAGAAAGTCGTTTTAACTGCCTTTCGAATGGAAAAATAGAGATTACATTATATTTCATCCAAAAGTTCTCTTGCTGGTCGGCCTTTTAGTTTTCCTCGCCGTACCAATCTAAGATTATCTACAGCTTCTTTAATTTCTTCAATTAATAAAGCCTTTTCGCCCGAAAGTGTTTTTGCTTTTACATAAGGCAAACCCTTTAGCACCTCCATTAAGTGAATTGCTTTGTTGTCTTTTATATCTAATAATACTTTCATGGTTTACTGTTTGCTTGCACAAAGCTAAGATAATTTAGTTTTGCGTCAAAGTTTGTCTTTGCTCCCAAAACGAATAGGTTTTTTAAAATTCCACGGACGCTCTTGTATTATGTAAAAGTTGATTTATAATAATAGAACACAATTTTTTGAAAAAGTGGCATCTTGTGGGTGTATTTATCTTTAGTTTTGGTAAGAAAATTCTTATCGGTTACGCATGAAATAATTGAGCTATGTCATAATAATTTCCTTTTTTATTTTAGTATTAGTATTACATTTGAAAAGATATTAACGCAAAAGATATGGAAACAGTAACTCAAATGGACGTTTTACATTCCGAAAACATGGAATGGTTAAAGAAATTAGCTTCGTATTCAAAAGAAATTAAAACCATGCAGGA
The DNA here is from genome assembly GCA_947499775.1 of Bacteroidota bacterium. Classification (GTDB taxonomy): domain Bacteria; phylum Bacteroidota; class Bacteroidia; order NS11-12g; family UBA9320; genus JABWCE01. Next base: position 2,424 of record CANMPY010000130.1, read on the forward strand.
AAGTATTGAGCGTGTGGTTTCAAATTATGCCTTTCGAACGGTACTTCCACAAATTGAACATTTCCAAAACCAATTCGTTATTCAAAACCATAGACTGAATAGCTTAAAGCATACCATAAAATACAATGAAAAATTAGTATCGGCCAATTTTATTTCAGCTGATATGGATCATGCTAATACAAAAGAACAGATTGTGACCTTTGGTAAAATATTAAATGACTTAAAGAAAGAATTAACTCGTTTTTTGCAGCAAGCCATGTAAACGTATTTTTTAATAAATAGGTTGTTTCCTGCAGGGAAAATCTTTGATAAATAAAAATTTCAACTTCTGATTTTTACTTAAAAAAAGGAACTTTATACAGTAGAATGTATCGAACTACTTTATTACAAAATATTTTTACTTCTTAATTTTAGTAAAAAATCATCTTTATAATTTTTGCCTACAGGAATTTTTGTGGCTCCAATTTCGAGTTCACTACTGTTAAAAGCTGTAATATATTTGCTTCCGACAATAAAGGAACGATGCACCCTAATAAATTTTTCGCTAGGGAGTTTTATTTCCATGTTTTTCATTGTTTGTAGCGTGATATAGCGCTTCTCAGCGGTATATAATTTTACATAGTCGGCAAAGGCTTCAACATAAAGAATTTGGTCGTACGATAGTTTGATTTGCTTCTGATTCGACTTAATAAAGATATAGTCGTTGTCGTGATCTGGTTCTTCTACCGCATCATTTTTTTTCAAAGCGGTATATTCTATGGCGCGTTCAATTGATTTATTAAAACGTTCGAACGAAACCGGCTTTAAAATGTAGTCCAAGGCATCTAATTCAAATCCCTCAACGGCAAAATCAGAAAAGGCTGAACAAAATATAACCAAGGGAGGATTGCTCAGACTTCGCATAAACTCAATGCCAGTAATTTCAGGCATTTGAATGTCCAAAAACATTAAATCAATTTTATTGTTTTTTAAAAATTCGGAGGCCTCTAATGCATTATTACATTTTCCAATAAGTTCGAGTGAAGGCGTTTTATTTATATATTCCTTTAAAATATCTAAAGCCAATGGTTCGTCGTCAACAATTAAGCATTTCATTTGTTTTGTGATTTAAGAATTTTATTCAAAACACGCATTAATGAATTAATCCTTTACTATCTATATGATTAATAAAATTAATTATTCGACCAGATGCGCGTTTATTTCAATTCTAATTGAAGTTCTACCTTATACGAACTTATGTTTTCAACGATTTGGAGGTCGTGTTTTTGAGGATAGAGTAAACCCAATCTCTTTTTAACGTTTTCAATTCCTATGCCACCCAAATAATCTGGATTAATAGCTTCGTGCGATTCGGATTTATTATTTTCGATATTAAATATTAATTTATCTTCCGAAACTGTAAATTTAATATGCACAAAAGCCTCGCCTATGGTGGCGTTAACCCCATGTTTAAAACTGTTCTCAACAAAAGGCAGAAATAGCATTGGAGCTATTTCTAGGCCCGACGGATCGCCAATTATTTCGAGTGCTGTTGTTAAACGATTGCCGTATCTAATTTTTTCAAGTTCAAGATAATTCAATAAATAATCAATTTCTTTTTTTAGCCCTACTACCTTGTCGCCCCCTTCATAAAGGATGTAGCGAAGTATTTCGGATAATTTAAGAATCACATGGGGGGCCATATCGCTCTTAGTAAGCGTAAGAGCATAAACACTATTTAGACTATTAAATAAAAAATGAGGATTGATTTGACTTTTTAGAAACTTTAACTCGGTTTCGGCATTTAATTTTTCAAGCTTATCGGTAAGCCGTTCTTTTTCGAACCACTGCTTAAAAAACATAAGGGTCATTGTAATGGCTAAGGTATAGCTCACACTTATGCCATCATTTATAAAAAATTCAAGGCTCCATAAACTGTATTTTTCTGTATCGTCAATGGTATCGGCCCAAAGCAAAAAAACAATATGAATAAAGCAAATAAAACTAATGGTTAGGAGTATTGATACAAAATATGAAACATACAGCCTTAGTCTTAAAAATAAGGGGATGAGGTAATAGTTGTTGAAGTAAGCAGCCGAACCATGAAGGATAATAACCAATCCAGCATTTTCGATAGCTTTAGTTAACCCAATAGCCGATTTGTAGAGTAATACCCATAAGGTGAAATAAAATAACCAAAAAAGTACATGATGAATCTTGTACCGAATAATTTTTAGCAGTATAAAGGTTGTACTTAGTTTCAACCTTTAGTATCAGTGGTATGAGGTTTTTTGAAATACTTCAACAGGTTGTAACTCCAATTTACAATCTGCCATCCTTTTTCGAATATGGTTATATTCTTATTTTCTTCTGCAACTGTTTTTTGATGTGAATATTTGTCGGCCATACTTTGTGTTGTTGCAAAAGCGAGCAAATTTATTAACAAAAGGGTTAACAGTATTTTTGAATGTTTTGATATTGAAAGTCGGATTGGTTTCATAGTTTAGTTCATTAAACATAATACTAGTTTAGCCAAAATTAGGTTCAAAGTAAAGTAATAATTTCTTATAAACGCGTGTCGATTAACAAAAATAGGCTTAAAATTTTGATTCAAAAAAATTCAAAATGAATAGCCTTTGAATTCTCAGTGGCTTATTCATTCGAATTCCTTTAGCAGTAAAAGAAATTAAAAACCAATTTTTAACATTTAATGCCGCTTCTATCCAAAAGAGATATAAATAGCCCAGTAATCGTATGCCAATTGTATATACTATACCTATAGTTCCGAAAAGCGAAGTGCATATTACTAAAAGGATGAGGGTGTAAATAAATCCTAATAATGCTCCAGATCCAATATATACAGAATCGTAAAATTCTATTTTTCTAACCTTTTTAGTAGCCATATTTTTAGCAATAAGCAAGGGCATAAAATTTGTTGCCAAGCCAATGAAGGCTGGAACAGCAAAGATTAGTGTAAAGAGGAGATAAAGTATTTTTTCATGGATAGGTAAGGAAAAATAGTTATCCTTAACGCTTAGGTTTGAGAGGGTATTGAAATAGTCGGTTATCGCTCTGCGAAATGATTCAAAACCTTCTTGATTGTTTTTTGAAAGTTCGTTCAGGTCATTTGCTGCCCTTTTTTCGGCCAAAAAACGATGTTTGGTTTTTTTGAAAAACCCAAAAAAGGATGATTTGTAATGGTTGCGCGTCATGATGAGGTAGTGTTTGCTTATCAAATCATTGGCGGGTTCTTTAATTATAACCATTTCACGTTCCATAGCCACATATAACCGGTCGTTTAATTCTGAAATGGCCTTTGGTTGTTGGTTGTTTTGCAATAATGGCAAATAGTCTTTTACAGCAATTGGTTGCCCAAAATTTATACAAACTTCTTCTCTAAATTGTCCTGAATTGGAATAATTTAAGCCTACAGGAACAATGTGTAAATCCATGTCGGGGTATTTGTCAATTGCTTCAAAGGCTAATTTTGCAGCCCCCTTTTTTAAGGGTCGCAGCCGCCACTCTCTTACACAGTAGCCTTCAGGGAAAATAAGGACCATGCCCTTTTTTTTAAAAATTTCATGGCATTCATTAAAGGTTTGTTGGTTTTTAGCACTTTGATTTGCGCCAGCGCCATCTTCTGAACGAAAGATTG
>CANMPY010000131.1 GCA_947499775.1 Bacteroidota bacterium
AAGAGTAATCCTTTGAAAACTAAGAAAAATACACACCTATCTATTCAAAAAATTAATAATTATTTTATTTCGAATCCAACACCATTAAACTATTATAAAGGCAATTAATAGCTGTAATTTACTTGCAGCAAAAACCCTCTTGGGGGTCTCATATCGCATGGCCTGGTCATGTAACTGCGGTTTAATAAATTATTTATAAGCAATCCTATTTTAAAATGCTTAACCGTTTTGCCTAGTCTAATATCAATTACATAATCGCCATTTTTACCCGTGTTGCGAATAGTTTGAATGCCTGGAACAACACTCGATATTGGGAAAGAGATAAATGCGGTGTCAATATTCTGCAAATAACTATTGTAACGAATACTTAACCCTGATTCCCATTTTTTGCGATCAAACTGCAAATCCAACCGTATTAAATGTTTCGGCCTATATTTTAAAAAATTACCAGTTGGGTTACTGCTTGTATTTGCAAAAGTTAATCCTTTGCCTCTGAAATCTGTATAGAATACTTCATTTGGATGAGTGGCAATGGCATTGGAAAAGGTATAGCCCCCAAGGCACTTTAGCTCTGATTGTTTCCACTTACGAAGTCCAGTAAAGGATAAATCAATGCCACGTATTAAAGCATCCGATACATTAAGCGATTTGAAACCAACAGGTAAAGGATTTTGAAGCGATGGTTTTTCCCATTGTGCAAAAGTAAACTCCATCATGTTTTTATATTCCATCCAAAATGCGGCCACATCCAATAGCCCTATTAGTTTTCCTTTTTTAAACCCTTGTTTTATTCCAATTTCGGCATTCCAGCCAGTTTCTGATTTTAGATCAGGATTAGGATAAAGGCGTATTGGCCCAACAGATGTTAAAATATAAGACTCGGCAATGGTCGGAAACCTATACCCTTGGCCATAAGAGGTACGGAAAAAAGTAGCTTTGGCTAATTCGCGGCTTACACCTGCCCTAATCACCGGCTTAGATTCTTGATAGGTATTGAGTGTGTAATTTTCGTAACGCAAACCAGCATCCATATTCCATTTTCCTATTTTTTGATTGGCTTGTATATATGCCGCAGCATTAATTGAGGTTTGATAGCCCTGATATAATGGAGATTGAGAGCGAGTAAGACTCGATGAAATACCTGAAATGAGTTTTAAATTAGTGTTTATTGTTTTAGAAAGTTGGTATTCGCCAAACCAATTTGTTGAATAATTGCTCTGATTACTGCTGCCTAATGCATCTTCATTAACGGTATTATCAATTTTAAGAAACCTCCCTTGTATAAGATGCTTAAACCCTTTAGATCCTCCTTTATTTATAACAAAATAGGGGTCAATATTAAAACGCAAGGTTGTGTTTTTGGTAACACTACTGTCTAGTGCTGTATAAGCCAACTTATCATTTTCCCATAATAAAAAGGAGCTGCTTTTACCTGTTTGAATATTTCCATTAATTCCAAAATAGGCGCCTATTTTAGGAAGTTCATGTTGGTATTGTGTGCCAAATCTAATACGTTGATCTTTGTCGCTCATTCGATATCCATCATCATTAAATCCATTTACAAAAAGAGTTAGCTGATTTTTTGAATTGAGTCGTTGAGCATGAAAAGCACGAACACCGTAGGTTGACAAAATTTTTCCACTATTCCAATTCAAGGCTTCATTTTTGGGTGAATTATAAAACCCATAGAAAGTTGAAATTTTTGTTTCAGGCTTTAATTTTGGTTTACGCGTACGTATGTTGATAATACCATTTAAGGCCGATGACCCAAATAATACAGAGGATGCCCCTTTAATTACTTCTATGTTTTCAATGTTTTCGACTGGTAAAAATGACCACTGAACAGAGCCTGCATCACCCGATAGCATTGGCATTCCATCCAACATTACCATTACTCTACTACCGCTGCCATAACTCCAACCACTTCCACTCCTTATAACCACTTGCCCATTTACAGCTTGGACTCCAGGTATTTGATCAACCGTATTTTCGGCAGTTGATGGATTTTTGTTTTCAATCAAATAGGATTTAATAATTTCCATTGAAACTGAAGTGTTTTTCAAAGATTGATCGCTTTTTGAAGCAGATACTACAATTTCATCCAATAAATTTTCGGAGATAGAAAGGGCAATGTTTAAAGTGAGTGAGCCATTATAAACAATTTGTTTAGTTTCAAACCCTGTTTTTGAAAATTCCATTACATCATTCTGATTGGCATTGATGCTATAATATCCAGAATCATTTGAAAATGTGATACGTAACGAATTTAAATTTTTAACCGATACATTGCCTATACGGTTCACAGAATCAAACGTCCTTATGACGCCACTAACCAATACTTGAGCAGTTGATAATCCTGTATTTAGAAATGCTGAAATCAAAATTATTTTGACAACAGCGCTTAATTGTTTAACATTGTATCGCATAATAATTATTCAAATGACCAAAAATCTTTTTATACTATCACTATTTATTTTTATTTCTTTCAATAGTTTCGCTCAATGCACGCCTGATAATTCAATTGTCAAGCCAGGATTTTATCCTGCTAAATTACCAGATGCAGTTGTTGGAATAGCCTACAATGAAGTTATTCAGTTTAAAGTCCTAAAAGATACAACCGTTATTGTGTTTGGAAATCCTACAGTTGCTACAGTCGATTCGGCAACAATAACAAATGTAATGGGTATTCCTAATGGCCTTACTTTTGTACTCAATAAAATTTCCCAAACTTATACTCCTGCAGAAGTTGGGTGTGCTTTGGTTTCGGGTACTGCAACAAAAGCCGACACCTTTAAATTAAAAATTTGTTTAATGATTTTTGCCAAAGTTGCAGGTTTTGCCGTTGCGCAACCCGATACCATTCGTAGCTTTTCAATTATTGTAAAAGGTTCGGGCGGTACACATGAATTGACTAACGTGTCAAAATCATTTTACCCTAATCCTATATCTAATGCGGTGTTATCTATAAATACTGACTTGGTAAAACCAGGAAATGTGTTATCAATATATAACGGCCAAGGGCAGTGTATGGCAATGCATATAATTGATGCGTTTACATCAACTGTTGCTTTCGACTATCCTAAAGGATTGTATTATATTGCCCTAAATAAAGGGAATACTGTAAGCCGTATAAAACTTATAAAAAATTAAGTTTTGCTTATACCCTCTATGAATTGGATAATACCCTTAAGAAAAGGAGTTCAAAGGAATGCTATTTTATTGCTTAAAAGGCAAAGTGAATCTTTTATTAATCGCATTAAATCGAGTAAAATTATTTATGTAAGCTTAGTTTGTGTTTTCCTTTCGAATTGTAAAAGCTCAAAAACACAAATAGCTGTAAAAGCCTTAAAATTTCAATATTCTGAGGAATATTGTGCTGGGGCGGCGCCAAGCGAAGCTATGCTTCAGCAAATGGCACTGATGAAACCATTTGCCGATAAGGAATTAGAACTTTTTATAGGTAATCCTATGTACGTTAACCCTATTATTTATAAAACAAATGCTTTAGGTGAAATTTTTGTTCCCAGCACATTGGGAAATTTAATTTACGTTAATTTATATCCTTCAATAAATGGATTTAAAAATGATGCCACAGAATTTGAATGTTATAAAAAATTTGTGACTGACCATTTGATACGGATTGATTTAACTACACCTGATAAAATTCTTAATTTTTCGACTGTTATTCAATGCAATCCTTGTATTCCATTAGCCCCATAAACCATGTTTCCCAAAATAATTAGTTTTAAGACTCCCGATTTTTTAAGCAGCTTTTTGCCTGATCATCTTTCGTTAAATTCATATGGATTTTTCATTGGATTGGGAATTATGGCGGCCTATTTTATCATTCTTTATAAAACAAAACACCTAGGATTAACAAAGGATCGTTTGTCTGAATTGTTTCTTTGGGGATTTCTGGCCGCATTTGTGGGAGGCAAGCTTCTGTTTTACCTTGAGGATCCTACGAAATATATTAATAATCCTATTTTAATGTTAAAAAATATTGGAAACGGATTTGTATTTTATGGGTCATTGCTGCTTGTTGTACCAACTATTTATTTTTGGCTGCGATACTATAAAATTTCCTTTTGGCCATTTATGGATGGGGTAGCTTTCGGTGGACCAGTATTACATTCACTGGGGCGAGTAGGCTGTTTCTTGGCAGGGTGTTGTCATGGTAAAATTTGTCCTGATGGCATTAAAAATATAGTTGGTGTAACCTTTACGGATCCAAGTTCGGCGGCAAGCATTACTAATATTCCAATATATCCTACTCAACTTTTCGATATTGCTATCAATATGTTAACCTTACTGGTGGTATATTTGGTTTCGAAAAAACAGCAATTCGAAGGGCAATTATTTTTAATTTATATAACACTGTATGGTATTGGGCGTGTTATAAATGAAAATTTCAGAGGTGATGAGGATAGAGGGTATTTGCTGGGCGGAATGGTAACGTATTCGCAGTTTATAGCCTTCGTTTTGATACTACTTTCTTCCATCGCTTGGTATTTTCTGCAAAAAAAATCGAAGTCAACTCATGCTTAATTCGCATTAAGCTTATACAATTTCATGGTTGAATCGGCTGTTTGAAACACGAATGAATGATTTTTTTTAATTAAATAATTTCCTTCAGCTAAAGCGTTTGTATTTTTTTGGTATACCACTAAATAATCAGCAGACACATCGCTAAAGCTATTTAATTGCTTCTTGCTTCTTAATTCATTGTATAAGGTATTTGCATTGGTTTTATTTGGTTTAAAAAGCAAAGGGAACCATGGGTAATAGGTTTCGTAGTTTTCTAAAATAATGCATGAATTGGCTATTCCAAGGTAATTGTTGGAGTGGCCCAAAAACCAATCTTCTTCATTAGAAATAGGCCATACGGTAGCTCCAATAGGAATATGTTTACCCACTTCTACATAATTAACACTCGCTTGGGTATATGATCTTAAGCGCCCATTATGGCGTTTCATTACTAGTCCTAAATGAATACTAAGCACGGCTAAACTAGATATTAAAATTACTGTTTTATGGTAATTAAAGCTTGCAACCAACACAATTAGAAGCAAATAAAAGCTCATGGCCAACCGAAACGAAAGCATTCCTGCACCAGCATTATTTGGTATTATAAAAAACAATAAACCAATAAAAATAGATGTTAATAGAATGGATTTTTTTACTGTGTTGGATATGGATTTGTAACCAATAAAAAATAAAATAAAAAGTAATACTACTAATGGAATTGTGAGTTTTGATTCGCCTGTTAAATCAAAGACAGTCAGGGGTTCTAACCGAAAAAATAGGATTAATTTATTAAGGTAATTGATAGGTTTTTCATCCGTTAGCATTGAAATTTTAGCAATAAAATTTAGGCTTAAAAATAAGGTGGGTAAAAATACGAGAATCATAAATCCTATTTTCTTAAACCAAGCTAGATACTTCAACCTATCTTCATTTAACTGGTAGATGGTGTAAATAGCCAATAAAATTAAAAATACGGCATACATCACTATACTTGAAAACCATAAAAAAATAGAAAAACAAAACAAGCCTAAATAGTATAAATATCCTTCGGTTTTTGCAGAAAGCAACCAATAAATAAAGCAATACAAAAGTGTAAACGATAAAAGTTGGTTGTATAATCCAATATAAAAAAAGGAACTAAAAATAAAAGGTAATATAAAACAACTCAGTAATTTATTCTCTGGATTTAATTTTATAATAATTAATCTGAACACAATGGCTTGTGATAAGATAAGCGCAATAACAAATATTTTTTGAGCCCATAATGCAGAAAACACACACATTAATAATGCTAGTAAAATATGATCCAGCCAATTGGGTACAATAACCGTATTAAATTGATAAAAATCATGATATGGCGAGGTTGAGTTAAGGAGTAAATCTTTAAGTATTGCAGAATTATAAAGGTGTGCAGCGCCATCAACCGATGGGTAAATTGGAATTAGGAGAACTAATATGGCCGAAAAAAATAGGGGAATATAAAAGACGAATTTAGAGTCGAGGA
>CANMPY010000132.1 GCA_947499775.1 Bacteroidota bacterium
AGGGCACGCCGAAAAAGAATCCTCGAATTTGCCAAAGGGTATTGGGGACGTAGAAAAAATGTATGGACAGTAGCTAAAAACGCCGTTGAAAAAGCATGGGGTTATGCCTATCGTGACCGTAAAACTAAGAAACGAAATTTCCGAGGATTGTGGATTCAGCGTATTAATGCTGCAACCCGTATGGAAGGATTGTCGTATTCTAAATTTATGAGCATGTACCACAACTCCGGATTAGAAATGAACCGTAAAGTGTTAGCCGATTTGGCTATGAACCATCCTGCAGCATTCAAATCTATTGTTGATTATGTAAAAGCAAATGGAACAAAAGTAACGGTAGCTGACAAACCAGTAGCTAAAGCAGCTGCACCTAAAGCGCCAAAGAAGGAAGCCGTAGCCGTAGCCGAAGAGCCTATAGTTGCTGAAACTGAAGCTGCTCCGGAAACAACAACAGAAAACGAAACAGCTGAATAAAAAAGGCGTTAATGATATTTAAAAATGAGCCTCGGGAGACCGGGGCTTTTTATTGTCATAGTGTTTTATCGAATCAAGTTTAGAAGAATACTCCTGGTCTTTCAATAGTACGTCATAATAAAGTTATAAATTTTTTTTTCGATATTATTTTGAAGAATATTCTCAACGCAATATCCTCAATTTCCTCACCATCTCATCCGTCATGGCCTCCGATGAAATCCCTCACCCGTTTACCAAAATCCTTTGGTACCAAGCTTTGATTTTATACCATAAACAATGGCTTGGTCGCCGGGGCGATGTCTCCTTCAAAACGGTAAACTTTGGTTATTTCAAAATCCTCCGGAAAATAGTTTTTGACATGGTGGCATATCAGGCAGTTTTCTTTCAGATTAAAATCACAGGTAAATCCCCGTTGACGAAAGCAATTGATTGCTTCTGTTGGTGTATTATAAGAAACATTTGTATTCATCATTGAAAATCAAAATTCAAGTATAACTCAAATATTGGGTAGCTTTGAAATGATTCCATAAAGTTCTTGATTTTTCAATTGCTTTTTTGTTGTGTTGTACTATGAAACTATTTCCAATGCTATTGCTAATCTGTATAGCGGCGTTCAAAACAAAAGCTCAGATACACATCGCTACAGATTCAATACTATTGGTAAGCGTATCGAAAACGCAATTAACACCCTTAGCTTCGGATAGCCTGTGTAGTTCGTTTTTTATAGTAATCCCAGGTGAAGTAAAGTTGCATTATCATGCTTCGCATACCGAAAATGTAATCGTTATGGAAGGTACAGGCATTATGAAATTGGGCGAAAACGATATAAAAATTAAAAAAGGAGATTTAATAGTTATTCCCAAAGGAACGAAACATGCTGTAAAAAATACAGGGGAAATACCATTGAAAGTCATTTCGGTTCAATCGCCTTATTTTGATGGAAAAGATAGGGTGTTTGTAGATTGAAATTAGGTTGTCATCCCATTTTTTTTTAACTGGGAAATTTATAAATACATTTTCTCGAAAAATTCAAGGTATCCTAAAAGTTCCATCTCTCTTAGTAATGATTTTAAATTATCGGATGATACAGCAAAGTACTTAAACGACGGATTCAATTCGGGAACAAATTCATTGAAATGGGCAAGAAACATGGCATAGTATTTCATGGCATCCGACTTGTTATCAAATAATTCAACCCCAAGCATATCTTTATTGCCAAGTAAAAATGATTTAATTTTCAGTGTCGATGTACCATAATATTTAGTGTTGAAATTTGAGATCGCTGTTTTGATGCGTTCCGATTGACCCTCTTCGGTTACAACGCCAAAAAAATGGGGCTGCGATCCGTTGTATTTATAGATGGAGGCTATTTTTTCTTTATTTTCTAATATTTCAAGTGTATACTTTGCCTTATCCGCTATTTCGGTGCCCGCGTAATTATCCTTAATTTGCTTGAGTAGGTCTATGTATTTTTCTTTCCCATCTGTTTTGGCTATGGCTAAAGCATATAAATAGTCAAATTTAGCCTGTATCGCGTTTCCGGCATATTTGCTATCCATTTGCTCCTTTATTTTTTTTACTTCTAAGTATTGACCTCCAATAAAGGCATCATACATTTTTTCATAGGCTGATATTACTTCTTGTTTTTCATTCTTTGTATTTGAATGACTTGCATCGGTTTTAATAGAGGTTTTACTTGTAGTTACCTTATTATATGGCGATTCGGGATATTTTTTTGCTAATTGTTTAGCATATTCATTTTTAGTAGAACTGTCTTTAAGAGCATCGCAGCATTTGGTAAGGTAATACAATAGCTCGGCCTCGTAAATATTGGAAGGATAACGCTTTAGCAGGGTTTCGAAATAATGGAGGGCTGTTTTGTATTCTTTTAACTTATCGAGGTAAATTTTGCCAGCTTCCATATGGGCTTCAATAATTTTTTTATGAGCCAATTCTTTATCTTTCGTGCTAAACGGGATAGCAAGAAGGTGTTTTTTTAGATCTGGAATGGATTGGTCTGTTTTGGTTATGTCTCCATCAGGCTTATCAGCTGAAGGTTCATTGTTCGATTCTATGTTTAGGGGGTCGGCGGTAAGTTCTTTTTTTAGGTTAGCAATGCGCCAATTATCTGTATGTTTTCTATTGCCCCATCGTTTCAAAAACTCATTATATTCTTTGCCTAACAAGGCCTGATTGTCAAAAATAAATTGATCTGTTCCTGTAAAACTTGATGGTGTGTTAAGTGTAGGTTGAACGGGTATGGCTAAATTATTATCTTCCTCATTTTTTAAAGCTTTGGTTTTTATCTCGTTTTCTTTTTCTATCGTTCGTTTAATTTCGGCCTCCAATTTATCTTTTGGTAAGGTTGAAAGGCGAAGTAGACTATCCTGCGTATAAATAGTTATAAGGTGATTTATAAGCGTAGACAAGATGGATTGCTGTAATTTAATTTTTTCATATTCAGGATGTTTCTCGGTTATAAATAAAGCAGTACTATCAAAATATTTTTCAGCTAGTTTGTAGTCTTTTGTTTCATAGTATATTTTAGCAATTTTCAAATACGCATTCGTCTTCAAATCTTGATTTTTTGAAGCTTTGAGGGCTGACATTTGATAATTTTTTATAGCTTTAAGGAAATGATTATCGGCAAAATCCAAATTGCCCAATTCGAAATATAACTGATCGAAATAATCAATATTTTTATCATCCTTAAGCATTTTTTTAAGGTTTCGTCTGCTTTCGCGTGTGTCTGTTTTCCCGGCTAGTGTATTTACTTTTACAATACCTACATTTGATTGAAAAGCAAATTCATACGGGGCGTTCATTCGTGTAACTTTTCTGTAATGTAATCTGGCTTTATCAAAGTCATTGGTTATTACGTACAATTGGGCTAACAAAAAATGGATACGATAGCTAAGCACGCGGTCATTCGTTTGGGCTACACCCAATTCTAAATATTTTTGCGCTTCCGAATAAAGCCCCATTTTGGTATATATATCTCCGGCCACATTATAAAGGTCATACTGAATGGCCTTTGGAAATTTTTCTTCACGTTGAAATGTCTTAAATATAGCTTCGGCATCGTTTACTTTCCCATCTCTTACAAGTGTTTTAAGTATCCAAAGCTTAGCTTCATACCGTATCGGCCTATCTGAATATTGTGAATTAACAAATTGAAAATTTTCATCGGCTGATAATAAATCACCCCTTAAAAAATGTGCTTTGCCAGTAAGTAGCCAACAATCGTCAACCCACTTGCTCTTGCTCTTTTTGTTAATAATAAGCGATGTTTTTTTTAACAAATTTTCCATTTTGGGTTTTAGCGAATTAGCGGTTGCTTCGTCGCTATAGGGGTATACCTCAATGGGTTTTGTAAAGTCGTCTTTGTGTAGGGTAATCAGGTCTTGGATAGTTTCGGTAAACAGTTTTTCGCCATGGTAATATATATTATAATGCGCTACCATATTGGTCCAATTGCGCCTCATCCACGTATTTTTCTTTTGTGCAAAAGAACTGAACGAACATAAAAGAACGATAAGGGGTATTATCCGTATTTTTGTCAAATTAGAATTTATTAGTAATCGGTTAATGTATATAACTTTGTAAACGCAAAAATATTTCTTTAAACCGTAATATTTTATCATTCATTTTGTGAATTTTACACCAAGGTGAATTATAAGTGTGCTAATTAATTTTCGTTTAAAAACTTTACGAATTTTATGAATCGTTGTATTAATAATTTTTATTCTGAATATGAATTTTAAAGACTTCCGTAAATACCTTGCACTAAAAAGTAAGAGGCGATATATTTTGGTTTTGCGCAATAGAGAAACCTGGGAAGATAAATTTAGTATAATTCTTACACCCCTTAATTTGCTTTTGATAATGAGCAGTATAGCCGTTTTATTTACTATGGTTATCCTGCTAATGCTTACCCGAACACCCCTGCGTGAATATGTTTATGGCTCCGATTCGGATGAGGCGTATCAATTGGAATATCTGAAAATGAACCATCTTAAAGATTCGTTGGCCTTAAAGTTTCAATCGGTTGACAAGGAACGTACTAATTTATTAACCATTTTGATGGGGCGTGATTCAATTTATAGAAATGCCCCAAAATCGGATACTGCAGATATGAGTGGTAATTATGATTTTGATAGCGTTAGCCCTGAAGAAATGGATTTAAGGGAACAATTAGAAAATGGAGATATAAATAACATGGATCTTGTTCAGTATACGGGAGCCACGCTTTTTAATCCGCTGCAGGGTTTTATAACCGACACCTTTAATATTAAAAAGAATCATTTTGCTATTGATATTGCAGCACCGAAAAACAGTGCTGTAAAAAGTGTATTAAATGGCACGGTAATCTTAAGTGCTTGGACACCTGAAAATGGGCATACAATTGTAATCCAGCACCTTAATAATTTCATTTCTGTATATAAACATAATGCCACCCTTTTTAAAAAGGAAGGGAATTATGTAACAGCAGGCGAGGCAGTGGCATTGGTAGGCAATACAGGCGAGTGGTCCAAGGGGTATCACTTGCATTTTGAGCTTTGGCAAAATGGAATACCTGTTAACCCTAAGGATTTTATACTTTTTTAGGTGTCAACTTACATCTAATCAGCTAACATCTTAAAAAAAACCTATAAAAACACTGCATCTAGAACTTATCAAGCACTTAGCGCTTTTTTATTATCTTCGCCGCTATGTTTGGTAAAAAAGATAAAGTAGCCACCTTCGGACCAGGTTTGGTTTTTAATTTGGTAGGGGATGGTACCGAAATTAGAGGGAGTATATTATCGGATAGCGATATTAGAATAGATGGTAAAGTTATAGGTGATGTAACCACTAAATCAAAACTTGTGTTGGGTACTGCAGGAACCATAGACGGGGATGTTTCAGCATCTAGTGTTGATATTTCGGGCACGGTAAAAGGCAATGTAACGGCCGCAGATATTTTATTTTTGAAGGCTTCGGGTCGCATACAAGGTAATATCACCACTTCTAAAATGGTGATAGAGTCGGGTGGAGAATTTAATGGCAGTTGCAAAATGCATGGACAATAAGAATTTAAAGTAATTGCAAAACCATAACTGCTTATTGATTATGGCTGGTTCAAACAAACAATCAAACGCCTTTCTAAAGTATAGCGGTCTTGCCTTTCAAATGATTGGGACGCTTTTGCTCTTAACTTGGATAGGGAGAAAGGGGGATGAATATTTTAATTTTAAGACACCATGGCTAACTATTTCATCCATGTTAATGGGTTTGGTAGCGATAATGTATAAATTGATTAAGGATTTTGAGAAGAAAAAATAAAAACTTCATTTTTCAATTAAACACATCTTATTACCTTTGCGCCCTCCATATCAAATGTCAAAATTTTATACCCAACTCTTTTTATTAAGCCTATTTTCTGGGGCCATTCTATTTATTTCCGATTTTACAGGGTTTACCCATATCGGATTAATTGGGTGGATAGCTTTAGCCTTTTTTGCCATGCTAACTACTTTTTTAACGCGATTAACGTTGCGTTCAGCGGCCAAGAG
>CANMPY010000133.1 GCA_947499775.1 Bacteroidota bacterium
CGACAAAATAAAGCTTGATGTATGGCTCGAAATGCATTATGACCTTACCTCTTTCGAAAAAATAAAAATCCTCAATTATGTTTTTTTTGATATCCATAAATTCATTGGCGACAACGATGATTATCACAATCCAGATAATTCCTACATATCGCGTGTAATTGAACGAAAAAAAGGCAACCCTATATCTATAGCAATCCTCTATTCATTGGTTGCTCAACGGTTGGGTCTCCCTGTCTTTGGGATAAATCTTCCTCAACATTTTATTGTAGGGTATCTTGAAAATCAGAATAGCAAAGAACCTATCCGACTAGATGAAACTAAGCTTATGGTACCTGGCCCAAAAGCTAAGGTACAATTCTATATTAATCCTTTTAACAAAGGTTCTATTTTTCCAATAGATAATTTATATGTTTTTTTAAAACAGGTCAATATTGAACCGCGTGATGAATATTTCTTGCCATGTACAAATGTCGAAATTTTAAAACGAATGGTCAGAAATTTAATTTCTTCATACGAAAAACTAAAAAATCCAAGTATGATTCATCAATATAAAATGATGATGGGAGTATTAGACGAAGCCTAGGAAAAAGGCAAATACATTAATGCATACGTCCTAACGTTTTATTTTGTTGCCTTATGCTCGCTTAAAAAACGTTCAGCATCTAAAGCAGCCATGCATCCACTTCCTGCAGCAGTTACAGCCTGTCGGTATATTTTATCTTGTGCATCGCCACACGCAAACACGCCAATCACATTTGTTTTACTGCTATCGGCTTGTGTAAGAATATACCCTTGATCGTCTAATGAAATATAGGGTTTAAAAATAGAGGTATTTGGAGTGTGACCAATAGCTACAAAAAATCCAGAAATTGGTATTTCACGCAGCTCATTAGTTTTGGTGTTCTTCACTCTTACAGCATCTACCGTAAATTTTCCTAATACCTCATCGGTTTCAGTATTGTACAATACTTCAATATTGGGCGTATTTTCAACACGGTGTTGCATGGCTTTTGAGGCCCTCATTGCTTCTTTTCGCACAATCATGGTTACCTTATTACAAATTTTTGCCAAATAGCATGCCTCTTCAGCTGCGGTATCGCCTGCTCCTACTATAGCTACATCCATACCTTTATAAAAAAATCCATCGCACACTGCACAGGCCGATACTCCCGAGCCATTAAGGCGCTGCTCTGACGGAATACCCAACCATTTGGCCGATGCTCCTGTGGCTATTATAACCGATTCGGCTTCAATTGTGTGGTTTTCATCAATGATTACTTTAAGAGGATATACTGAAAAATCAACAGAAGTAGCTAATCCATAACGAATATCTGTTCCAAGACGCTGAGCTTGTTTTTTAAATAATTCCATCATTTCGGGCCCTTGAATCCCATCGGGATACCCTGGATAATTTTCAACTTCGGTGGTAATGGTAAGTTGCCCTCCTGGTTGCAAGCCTTCATATAATACTGGTTTCATATCGGCTCTTGCTGCATATATTGCAGCAGTATAACCCGCTGGTCCCGAACCGATTATTAAACATTCTACTTTTTCCATAATTGTCTTGCGAAATTAAGGTTATTGCTCAAAACCTTTCAGCTTATTTTGCTTTTTTTAGTAACGGAATAAGAATAATTTTTTAGAACCTAATTTTCGTTTTGCACATAGCAAAACATGACTTTAATCAGGTTTTGCAATTATTTTTATTATCTATTTGGAATTAGTCTAAATAAAAATAATATTTGCAGCCGAATATGAAAACACAAAATATACACGCTTTCCTTGTCATTTTATTTATGATTTTTGCCATGCAAGCGCAGGCACAACTCCTAACAAAAGAAGATTCTCTTAGTGCAGGTTTAGTTGGTCGTTTCAACAACTTTTCGGCCATTTCGGGCTATGGAGAAGCTAAAGTTAATTATGATCTACGATCTAAAACCGCCAATGCTAACCTAACGCGTAATGTTATTTTCTTGGGGCACAAATTTTCGAACTCTGTTTATTTCTTTTCCGAATTAGAATTGGAAAATGCCAAAGTAGCCACAGGCACCAAAGGTGAGATTGCTATGGAACAGTTTTTTTTGAAATTCTCCATTAATCAATCCAATTATATTACTACTGGCCTTTTTACCCCACGCATTGGGTTATGCAATGAAAATCACTTACCAACAACCTTTAACGGAAACGATAGACCATTTATAGAACAAAAAGTAATACCCTCCACTTGGCGCGAAATGGGTATATCCTATTATGGAAGCTCTCAAAAAATTAGAGGCCTAAATTATTCAGCTGCTATTTTTAATGGGCTAAACAGCAAAAACTTTGCTTTTGGAAGTGGCATAAGAAAAGGACGCATGTCGGGCAGCAACGCTTCTGCATCTAATTTAGCGGTTTCGGGAGCATTGCTTTACTATATAGGCAATTTCCGCTTACAATACTCTACCTATTATGGAGGTAGTGCCGGAATGGACGTAATAGAAGCGGACAGCATGGGCCTCACCAATGGAATGTTTAGCACTCCGGTAAGTTTAAATGAAGTAAACGCACGATTCTCTAATAAACTATTTGAATGCAAAGCAATGCTTGCATTGATTAATATTAAGGACGCTCAAAAAATAAATGCAGCCTACAAATCGAATACTCCCGAATCTATTTATGGTGGTTATTTTGAGGCAGGAATTCATTTAATGCCAATAATTGCAAAAAAATGCAAAAAAGATTTAACCGTTTTCTCGCGTATTGAGAGTTTGGACTTAAATTATAAAATACCAAGCAACGCGGTAAGCGATGATTATCAAAAGCAATTAATATCGGTTTCGGGTATTACCTTTGCTCCAACTAAGGGCATAGTGATTAAAGTTGATTATGTTTTTCAAAAAACAGGACAATACAATCAAGCGTTATACAAAACTAATCCTTTAGGTCCTATCCAAAAATTCAACAAGCAAACTCAATTTGTTAATCTTGGGTTTGGATTTAGTTTTTAAGCGTTAAGTGAAGCGATCACAATTTATCAAATCATCATGTACAGCCTGCGCCATGTTTGCTCTGCCAGGTATTGCTACTTTGTTATTGGATAGTTGTGCGAGTTTACCATCGACCAAGGTTGAGCCCGACTACACCAAAAAAACATGTACAGTTTCGATTGATAAATTTATAAGTTCTAAATTGGTATTGCTACGCATAAAGAATTTCGAATTTGATTTTATTATTATTAAGAAATCGGAAACCGAGTTTAAAACATTAGAACTTAAATGCAGTCATGAAGACCAACCGTTAACTATGAGCAATAAATACATTCATTGTTCGTCGCATGGAAGTATTTTTGATTTCGAAGGCAATCCTATTAAAGAACCCGCTAATCGCTCTCTCAAATCGCTTAAAACAGATTTTGCTTCCACCCATTTAACAATACATTTACCGTAATACTATTAACATAATCTTTTTACCCCTACTTAATTAAAAACCATTTTTAAAAAACAACATGAAAAAAACAATTATCTCTTTCTTATTTCTCTCTTTCCTAGTTACAACAAACGCACAAACTATTGATTCTGTTTCTACTGGTGCTTCAAATGCCAACACGGTTTTTTATAGTTTTAAAAATGGAATTATAAAAACTCAACCAAACAGTGATTGGGATTTGGCTTTTGAAATTTCTGGATTTTCGGCCAGTATTTTAGCAAATCATGCCAAAGGGTTAGTAGTTTATCAATCTCCTTTTTCATTTGCAAATTGGGCAACTTTTGACACAAGCAATTATTCTACTTGGAAAAAAATGTATAACAGCCCACAGCTTTGGAGTGTGGGTGCATTTAATTTACATACCAATACCGACCCCTATGATTTAGGTTGGGGAACGTATGACCCAGCTAGCCATATCGTTTCGGGCGATAGTATTTTCCTTGTGAAATTAGCCAACGGTACTTTAAAAAAACTTACGATCTTAAATCTTAGCACCGGCATTTACTCTATCCGATATTCAAATTTGGATGGTTCAAACGAATCGACCAAATCAATCGACAAGGCAAATTATAAAAACAAAAATTTTGGATATTTTGCTTTTGATACCGAAACTAGTCTTGACCGCGAACCTTTAACTGCCGACTGGGACATTGCGTTTACAAAATATACTGAATTTATACCTACAGCGTATAATGTAGCTGGAGTTTGGACCAACAAAGGCAATAAAACTGCTGAAGCACGCAATGTATCTGTAACCACAACTAATTACAGTCCGTTTCGTTTTTCCGATTCAAATTCAATTATTGGATACGATTGGAAAAAATATAATGCATCGTTAAACAAGTATGACATTACAAGTAACTTGGTTTATTTTGTTACGACAAAAGAAGCAACTTGGAAATTAGTTTTCACTGGTTATAAAGGTGGCGCAAATGGTACGTTTTATTTTTCTAAGGAGGCAATGAGTGCTTCACTACAAAGTACAAAACTTACATCTTGCAGCATATATCCAAATCCAAGCCAAAGCTCACTTTCTATTAAATTGCCATCGAATAACCAATTGATAAAGTATTCAATTCAATCTATTTCAGGGCAAACCTTGGCCGAAGGCAAAGATTCAACTCTTAATATTTCTGGTTTAACAGCTGGCATTTATTACCTTACGCTGAACACAACAAAAGGCATTCAAACTTTAAAATTTTCAAAGATTTAATTCCCAAATAGGCTTATGATTTTCATCATGAGCCTACTTGGAAAATAGAATTATTTTTGCACCATATTAATGACTAAGCAAAAAATACTATTAATGCCAAAATCCGGTCTCGTTTATAAAACGATATGGATTTTGGCATTTTTATGTATTGGTTTATCCTTACAAGCCCAACTTAAACTAAAGTTAATAAACGAGGATGATTCTACTACTCTTAACTATGCCCCAATTAAATGGACTTTGCTAAATACAGGGCAAACCCTTCAATCCACTACAAATGAACATGGCGAAATTGACATTGATAGCAAGCAAAGTAAAGTAGCTGTATTAATAACCTATCTAGGATTTGAGATTAAAAAAGACACTTTTGATAGCAAAGGTCAGTTTACAATACCTCTAAAAATAGATTTAAAATACTTATCGGAGGCTGTGGTAACCGACCAATATGCAGCAATAAGTCCAGATAAATCAATAAACCGTGTAATAGTTATTGATAAAATGAAAATTAAAAGCATGGCGGCTACTAATCTTAACGATTTGCTAACCAACCAACTTAATGTTCAACTTGCTCAAGATAATGTATTGGGCAGTAGCTTAACGCTAATGGGCATTTCGGGACAAAATGTAAAAATATTGTTAGATGGGGTTCCTATCATTGGTCGTATGAATGGCAATATTGATTTAAGTCAAATTAATTTAAACGACATTGAACGCATCGAAATAATAGAAGGTCCACTTTCAGTTGCATATGGAACTAATGCATTGGCAGGAGCTATTAACATAATTACCAAAAAAAAACAACTCAATAAAGTTTTAATAAATGTGAGTTCACATAACGAAAGCATAGGCCGATACAATAATAGTATAAGCATAGGCTTGCGCAAAAGCAACGGGGTATATCGCATTTCGGCCGGCAGAAACTATTTTGATGGCTGGTCGACTAGCAATTATGTTCGATTTCAAGAATGGAAACCGAAGGAACAATGGTTTGGAAAAATACAATATCTTCGTAAAATAGGATTGTTTGATTTAACCATAAAATCTGAAATTTTCAAAGAACGAATAATCAATAAAGGTTTACCAAGGCAACCCTACTTCGAAACAGCGTTTGATGAATATTACCAAACAAAACGATGGGATAATGCCATTACAGCCACATCAAAATTACCTCATAACCGGTATTTAAATCTGCTCGCATCTTATAATTTATATACACGAACCAAAAACAGATATTTATTTAATAGAGTAACTTTAGATAAAATACTTGTACCTGAAGCCAACGAACAGGATACATCTACGTTTACGGCACT
>CANMPY010000134.1 GCA_947499775.1 Bacteroidota bacterium
AGAAAAATGAGATTAATTGGAACACCGAACTTCACGATTTTATTTTTGTTAAATAGCCATGTTATTGTAAACCTGTCTTACCAATATTATTCCGTTTTATAAGATTTATTCAGTATAATTAATTTTATTTTAAATCAGAAAAAGGCAATACGTATTGAATGTAATTTTTTTACATATTTTTTACATACAAAGTAGTGTTTTATAGAATAAAACATATATTTGAATTAAATAATAATTTTAATATGAAGAAACATTACACAAATTTTCGAAAACGTATTCATTTATTAAATTTGGTATTGGTTGGCCTTTTTCTTTTTGGGCTTACCCAAAACGTTGAAGCTCAGACCAATTTAGCACGAACCGCTACAGCTAACCACTCTGGTGGCGGGCAAATTAGTACAGGCTATGGACCTCCACTTTACAATGATGGTGTGATATACAATTATAATGTAGGTGGCACATACAATTGGGGTTGGGTTACAACCAACGGTTGGATTGATTTTACCTGGACATCAGCAAAAACAATTAGTAAAATGGTGTTTTACAAAGATAATAGACCCATGACTACATGTACCTTACAATATTGGAATGGAAGCGCATTTGTTAACTTTTATACTTACAGCAATTCTAATATTCAGGATTCTATTACCTTTTCGCCCATAACCACTACAGTGTT
This sequence comes from Bacteroidota bacterium, assembly GCA_947499775.1. Lineage (GTDB taxonomy): Bacteria > Bacteroidota > Bacteroidia > NS11-12g > UBA9320 > JABWCE01. The sequence continues at coordinate 677 of CANMPY010000134.1, forward strand.
GCGAATGAATACAGTGGCAGGAAGCAGCAATCCTAATCATAGAGAAATTAGAATTTTTGGACCATCCTCTCCAACGGATGCTGGTATAACAGCCTTAGTGAGTCCGGTAAACCCATGTGGCGCCATTGCCGATCCCGTAATTGTACAGATAACAAATATGGGAACCAATGCAATTGCTGCTAGTTCGGCCGTTGCTATAAATGCAAAACTTAGCGGTACCGCTTCGGGAACTTATACAAAAACATATAATAGAGCGTTGGCTGGCGGAGCTTCGGATACCATTCATATTACCACCCTTAATACTGCCTCTATGTTTGGCAATTTAACGGTTAAGGCTTGGGCACGCTGGTCGGCTGACACAACTTATAAAAATGACACCAATACCACTACTCTTTCTATAAGTGGTTCGCCGGCTGCACCAAAACCAAAAGATGTAATAAAATGCGGACAAGGATCTGTTAGATTAAACGCTGGGGTGCCATCCAACACTAATGCCTTATGGTATAATTCAAATACCAGTACCACTGCCTTAGCTATGGATTCCATTTATAACACACCTTTTCTTTATGGCGGCACAACTACCTATTATGTTGAATCGGCAAGACTTGGCGCATCCAAAACTGTGGCAACGGGCATTACAGCAGGTGGTTCATGGTTTGGCAATGTTCAAAGTGGAAATATGTTTAACATTACAGCCAACAAAACCTTGATAATTGATTCAATGTCCCTTAACATTAACCATTACAATCCAATCACTGTTAATGTTTTTATACGTTCGGGCACCTATGTTGGTTACCAAACGAATGCATCAGCTTGGACCTTAATTCGCACTGTAACAAGTGTTGCATCAAAAGGAATAGGAGGCAAAACTACTTTTAGTATGGCTGGCGCTGTACTACCTGTTGGAGCCTATGGTGTATATGTGCAAGTAAGTGATGGAATTATATTTAATTCAGGAGCTTTAAGTTTTACAAATGCCGATATGACATTACAAGGCGGAGATGCAATTTCAGGTAACTTTGCAGGTATTGCTACAAATTATACATGGGCAGGCAATGTTTATTACCGAACATTATGCACAGGGCCTAGAGTAGCAGTGAATGCAACCGTAAAACCAAGTCCTTATGGTGGTACTTTTACAAAAGGCACACCCTTTACCACAACACGACCAACTAGTTTGGGCACCAAAGGCGATCCTGATATTGTGGCTTCAGGCGATAAATTAACTTATGAAGTTACACCACCTACAGGATATACGAATGCTGGATATGGCTCTACTTGGCTCACTGCTAACTTAGCCATTACTACTAAATCAGGTCGTATTTTACCTACATCGTATTATACTTACAACGCCCCATCAAGTGGTGGAAATGGTAAAATCACCTTTAGTGCAGATTCAACAATAACCGACACTTCGCTTGTGATGACACTTTCGCTAAAAGACTTAGGCCCACATTATTGTGATTCGACCCTTACGCGTCATATTTTTATAGCGCCGCGCCCTGTAACCGATTTCAAATTTAATCAACCCGTTTGCGATGGCGAAAGCGTTTTATTTAATAATTTGACAAAAATTTCATCTGGCTATGTAACCTATAAGTGGGATTTTAATACCGGTAATCCTGCCGACACCTCTAGTGCATCGGATGTGGTCTTTACGTTTCCTACCTATGGTTTTTATATGGTAAAATTAACGGCCAAATCCATGCCTTATGGATATGAAATTTCAAAAACTATAGTAGTAGAGGTAACACAAATACCAAAAGTGAGTTTTAATGTTTTAAATGCCTGCGAAAAAATTGCTGTTAAATTTAAAAATAACACAACATACACAGGATCTGGAACCGTAATTTATTCATGGGATTTTGGCGACTTATCAACTACCCTAGACAAAAGCAGTAAAAAAGATGATTCATGGGTTTATGCCAATCCTGGTGGATACCGTGTAAGGCTTATAGCTAATGTAAATGGCTGTTCATCTGAAATGTCGAAAAATGCCAATCAATTTGCAAACCCAGTAGCAAAATTCACCTTGCCAATGGGATCACTTTGTGACAAAACCGATATACAATTTACCAATCAATCTACCATTAAAATGGGAAATATGGGCAATACTTGGAACTTTGACGATGGTGGAATATCAAATTTTGCAAACCCAATTCATCAATTTGCCGATTCAAAAACACGTCAGGTAAAATTGAAAACCGTTTCAGAATTTGGATGTACAGATTCGACAGTTAAAACTGTTACTTTAAATGAATCGCCAATTGCAAACTTTACTTTTGGAGCTGCTTGTAATTTAACAACTACCAATTTTACATTTACCGGAAAAAAACCTGCAGGATGGCTAACAACTTTTGCTTGGGATTTTGCTGGCGAAGGCACCACAACACTTGAAAATCCAACTAAATTATTCAATATAGTTGGAAAGAAAATGGTAACGCTAACTATGGCTTCAAATAATGGATGTACCGACAATATAACACAAGAAGTAGCCGTTAAGTTACAATCAAAAGCTGATTTTGAAATAGCTGACTTATGTGAAGACGAAGATGCGGCATTTACAAATAAATCGTCGGTATCTCAAGGAAATTTAAACTACAAGTGGAAATTTGGAGATACCACTACGTCTTCCTCTCAAGCACCACGACATCGCTATCTTATAAATGGAGTTTCTCAAACCTATAATGTTACTTTGGTAGCGATAGTTCCTGGAGGATGTTCCGATTCAATTACTAAACAAGTTTCGGTTAATGCAAAACCGAAATCCGATTTCACCTTTACAAAAAGTGGCCGAGCGGTTTACTTTAAACCAACTCAGGCTGGCAATACACTTTACCAATGGCGATTTGGCGATGGTGGAAGCTCAACTGTTTTCAACCCTACTTACGACTATTTAAACTTCGCTTCTGGTAATTATACTGTTTGTTTAGCCATTGTTAATGCCGCAGGATGTTTCTCGGAAAGTTGCAAAGACGTTTTTATTAGCGGTGAAATAAAAAACATAACTAAAACATCTGGATTATCTATTTACCCAAACCCTAACCAAGGTAATTTTACGATAAATATTGACGACGCAAAGTCAAACCTTGCTATATCGGTTTACAACTTACTCGGCGATAAAATTAAGACCATTGAAACGACCCCTTTCAAAGCGACTTATTCGATTGATATGAACGTAGCCAATGGCATTTATTTAGTAAAAGTGACCAATGGTAGCTCTACTACAACTCAAAAAGTAACGATTAATAAATAATAATTACGATGTACATTTGAAGCCTCTTCTGCACGCAGGGGAGGCTTTTTTTATTATGAGTTATATACTTACTGAAATAAAAGACCGCATTGGCTATGTTATATTAAACAGACCCGACAAGCGCAATGCACTCAATGCTGAATTTGTTAGTGAATTAAAACAATCTATCCAAACGTTTGAAGATAATGCAGGCGTAAGAGCTATTATAATAAAATCATCGGGGAAGGTATTTTGTGCTGGTGCAGATCTTGCGTATCTCCAGCAATTACAATCGAATACTTATGAAGAAAATTTGCAGGATAGCGAAAATCTCGCACACTTGTTTAAGCAGATTTATATTTGTTCTAAGCCTATTATTTCAATGGTTAATGGGCCTGCTTTAGCAGGAGGATGTGGGTTGGCCACAGTTTGTGATATATGTTTCGCAACGCCTTCCTCCACATTTGGATATACCGAGTCGCGCATTGGTTTTATTCCTGCTATCGTATTTGTTTTTTTACGTAAAAAAATAGCAGAAACCCATGTTAAAAAATTGTTATTCACCGGTGAAATCATATCCGCATCGCATGCGTTAAGTTTAGGACTAATTTCTGAAATTACAGAGGCAAGCGATTTTGAAAAGTATGTGCATCAATGGACGGTAAACCTCATAGAAAATTCGAGCGGAAATTCATTGTCATCGTTAAAACAAATGTATAACAGCATAGATGGATTAACCCTAGAAGAATCATTAAAATATGCATGCGAAATGAATGCCAAAACCAGAGAATCAAGCGATTGCAAATCTGGAATAGCGGCATTTTTAAACAAACAAATCATAAAATGGTAAAATGATGTTTACCGACACCCACGCTCATGTATATTCGGATGAATTTGATACCGATGCTGAGGCTTGCTTTGAACGAAGTATTGAAAATAAGGTAAGCAGAATATTCGTACCAAATGTTGACTGCCAATCCATCGAAGCCTTAAAGAAAAGCTGTAGCGCCTATCCATTGCATTATTTTCCTATGATGGGTTTGCATCCATGTAGTGTAAATGAAAATTTTACAAATAACTTAACCATTATTTATAAGGAGTTGATTTCATCAACCTATTATGGGGTAGGTGAAATTGGAATGGACTTGTATTGGGACAAAAGCACCTATGACATTCAAAAAAAAGCATTTATTGAGCAAGCTCAATGGGCTATCAAATTTGATTTACCAGTATCCATTCATTCAAGAGCGGCAACACAACACTTAATTAGCATCATAAAAGAGGAAAATCTTCAAAAGTTAAGAGGTGTTTTTCATTGTTTTTCGGGTGATGAAAACGAGGCAATTGAACTTATTAAGATGGGATTTTATTTGGGTATTGGAGGTGCAGTTACCTATAAAAATTCACAGTTACCTACCGTATTAAAAACCATTGGAACCCAGTGCTTAGTGTTAGAAACGGATGCGCCATACTTACCTCCTACGCCGCATAGAGGCAAACGGAACGAAACCAGCTACATCCCTTTAATAGCCAATAAGCTTTCTGAAATTTTTGAAATTAACATGGCTGAATTAGCCGAAATAACCACAAATAATTCGAAAAAAATATTTGGAATATGATGTATTTTGCATCCCAATATTTTTATTGGAGATTTGTCCGAGTGGCTTAAGGAGCAAGCTTGGAAAGCTTGTATACGGGTAACTGTATCGAGAGTTCGAATCTCTCAGTCTCCGCCAAGTAAAAATCCCAGGCATTAGCCAGGGATTTTTTGTTTTTAGACAATTAAGCGAAGCTTAAAATTGGATAAAAATAAAAAAGACCTAAATGCGAAGCATTGGGGATTATTACTTGAAGCTTCCCCCCAAGTGGAGATCAACGCAGTTAACCTATCAGTCTCCGCCAAGTAAAAATCCCAGGCATTAGCCAGGGATTTTTTGTTTTTAGACAATTAAGCGAAGCTTAAAATTGGATAAAAATAAAAAAGACCTAAATGCGAAGCATTGGGGATTATTACTTGAAGCTTCCCCCCAAGTGGAGATCAACGCAGTTAA
>CANMPY010000135.1 GCA_947499775.1 Bacteroidota bacterium
TTGGCCAACTGTGTCGAGGGTTGATAATACCTATGGCGATAGGAATTTGATATGCGCTTGTTTGCCTATTGAAGCCTATGCCTAATTGAGCTAATAAATTTGACCATCATTCATTTTTAAAAATAGGATATTAAAAACCTAGACTTAAAAATTAGTATTTTTGTTTACCATTTTACTACATAATTTTATAGGATGAAACGCATAATTTTCTTTACACTTTTACTTTTGGGGTTCCAAATTGTTCAATCACAGATAATATCTGAGAAACGTGACTTAAAGCGAGGCTATTTGCATCTCAAAAATGAAAATATGCCCGATATAGTAAAATCCGGATTATCAAATGCACACACCAAATTAAATAAAGTAGGCGATCATATACTAATCTCAAAATTAAATGAAGCCTATGATACAAGTATTCTTAATATGGTAAATGAAAATATTGCGGAATATTCTTACACTTCAGATGGTGTGCTATATAGTACACTTAATAAAACGTGGAACAATGGCATTAGTCAATTTGAAAATGAAAGTAAGTTAAAGTTTATTAAAAATTCGAAAGGAGTGGATTCTTCTACTGTCAATTGTATTTGGAATAAAACAAGCAGCATATGGGAAAACTATTATAAAGACGATTTTACATATACCAGTGATAAAAGAATGCTATCAGATTATTATTCCGAATGGGATAATGCTCAAACAAAATGGACCCAAGTTTATAAAATAGAACTTGCTTACGACACATTAAAACGATTAATAACCAACACCTATTCGGAGTGGAGCGGGATAGCATATGTTCCTTTCGATCAATTGGCTTATACCTACGATGCCAATGGAAATACGCTTACCGATACCTATTTAACTTGGAATGCTGCGTTATCTAAATTTAATTTGGTTGATCAGTATAAAAATACGTATATAAATAACAGTATCTTAGATTCGACCTATTTTTTAACGTGGTATCAGCCTACGCGTAAATGGATGAAGGATGGTTTAAACGTTTATGTACACGATATAAATAAAAATTTGTTATCAGACGTATATGCCGAATGGAATACGGTTCGTAGTAATTGGGATGTTATCGAAAAAACCATTAATACTTACGATACTAAAAACGATCGTGTGTATTCACTGATTCAAAAATTTAACTCAAAAGGCAATTGGGAAAATGTGCAAAAAGCAGAATACACATACGATACTACAGTAAGCTATGCAAAATTAATATTGCCTTTCGACGCAACCATCAATGCCTTGTTTTTTAAAACTAAACACCTAAATGCTAAGGGATTTAGTTGGGTTAATAGCAATTGGAGTCAAAAGTCGAACACATTATTTAATTATTATATTGATAATATTGGTTTGCAAAAATCGAAATCGACAATTTTATTTAATGTTTTTCCAAACCCTACGCATGGCGCACAAAATGTGCAACTCAGTTATCCGTTGCTTTCAAATACGTATTCCATAAACATCTATAATGAGATTGGTAAATTAGTACTTACTAATGGAGTGTTTAAAAGCGATTTAATGGCCATCGATGGATTACCAAAAGGCATATATTTTGTTGTTTTGGAAGATAAATTGGTTCCGGTAGCTTGCAAAAAACTAATCATTAACTAAATCCAACACATAGGTAAAAAAAACACTTAAACTGTCCTTTTGAAATCCAAGTAAAAAACATAATTTTGCACCTTTCTAAAACAATGGCGGGATAGCTCAGATGGTTAGAGCGTCGGATTCATAACCCGGAGGTCGGCAGTTCGATCCTGCTTCCCGCTACTACAAGAGAAAAGTCGTCAGAAGTGACGACTTTTCTTGTTTTACGCCATTCGCTAAGCACCGTAAATATTGGGGTTAGCTAAAAAAAATGTTTCATATTTTTACAATTTAAAATTACTATTTTCTTGTCTACTTTTAAATTGTACTCTTCTTGTGGGAGCTTAAAATACGACTGATGGATTATTGAAAAAGGATCATTCAAAAATAATTTTGAAATATTTAGACCAATGTATAGTCCTGAAATAAGTTGACACAATGAACGACTTATATAATAACCCCAAGTGGCCTTTATCAATAATGTACTACAAAGGGTTATTTTTGCACTCGCAATGATTATTAAAAGTAAAGCACCGCTTCGGATTGGATTAGCGGGTGGAGGAACAGATGTTAGCCCATACTCTGACCTTCATGGAGGGTCAATACTAAATGCCACAATTAATAAATACGCTTATGCCACTATCGAGCCTATGGCGAATAACCAAATCATTTTTCATTCCATCGATAAGAACGAAACCTATTCCTATGAATCTAAGCTTTGTTTAGAAACCGATGGGAATCTGGATTTATTGAAAGGTGTTTATAATAGAATTGTAAGGCAATTTTCTAAAGCTCCATTATCATTTAAACTCACCACATATGTGGATGCACCTGCTGGCTCAGGATTAGGCTCGAGCTCAACTTTAGTCGTAGCTATTATTGGTGCCTTTTCCGAATGGCTTAATCTGCCATTAGGGGAATATGATATTGCCCATTTGGCTTTTGAAATAGAACGAATAGAATTGAAGATGGCCGGAGGCAAGCAAGATCAATATGCCGCGACCTTCGGAGGATTTAATTTTATGGAATTTTACAAAGACGATAAGGTTATCGTAAATCCTTTGCGCATCAAAAGAAAATACATTACCGAACTTCAAAACAATTTAGTGCTTTTTTATACCGGAACAAGCCGCAATTCGAGCAGCATTATTGAGGAGCAAGCCAAAAATATACATGAAAATTCGTTAGAAGCCATAGAGGCAACGCATCGGCTAAAGGAACAATCCATTAAAATGAAGGAAGCCCTTTTGACCGGCCAATTAGATACCATTGGAACAATTCTTAACTTTGGTTGGGAACACAAGAAGCTTATTGCTAGAGGCATAAGTAACCCTGAAATTGAAGCCATTTATGATGTGGCGATAAAAGCAGGAGCTAATGGTGGTAAAATATCTGGTGCAGGTGGTGGCGGATTCATATTTTTTTATTGCCCAACAAATACTCGCTTTAAGGTTATTGAAGCCATGAAAGCCTTTCATGGCAGAGTTGAAAACTACGAATTTACAACTGGTGGCTTATACACTTATACCATTTAATGGATAAATTTCCAGCTATAATAATATTAGCAGGCGGATTTGGAACCCGATTGCAATCTGTCGTTAATGATGTTCCAAAACCCATGGCTAATGTAGCTGGTAAACCTTTTTTAGAATGGCTAATTCATTATCTCACACCGTATAATCCAAATAAAATAATATTGTGTACAGGTTATAAGCATGAAACAATCGAATCGCATTTTGGACCTAAATTTAATGGAATCTCAATTCAGTATAGTATCGAAACTACACCATTGGGAACAGGAGGTGCTATAAAAAAAGCTTTAAATTTGGTTGAAACGGAAAGCTGTTTAATACTTAATGGAGACTCATTCTTTAAAATAAATCTTTTAAATTTTCTGCAATTTCATCATGCCCATTCTTCCTATTTTTCGATGGCCTTAAAACCTGTACTTAATCCAATGCGCTATGGAACAGTGGTTATGGATGGGCATAGAGTTAATCAATTTAATGAAAAGCAATTAAACCTCAAGGATGGCTTAATAAATACAGGAGTTTACTTCGTGAATACCGCAATTAAAAATCAATTACCAGCAGAGGAAACCTTTTCAATAGAAACCGATTTTATGGAAAAATGCACAAACACATTTACAATAAATGGCTTTATTGCCGATGATTATTTTATTGATATTGGCGTACCTGATGATTATACAAAAGCAAATAATGAATTCGCAGCCCTTTTTAATTCATAACAATTCAGCTTTATTTATTGATAGGGATGGGGTGCTAAATAAATTGCGTGTAAATGACTATGTAAAGCAAATAAGCGAATTAGAGCTCTTGCCTGAAGTTTATCCAGCATTAAAAATTTTAAGACCCTTATTTAAACGAATTTTTATAGTTACTAATCAACAAGGTATTGGAAAAAAAATAATGATCGATTCTATCGACAGTATACATTCACACCTATTATCGCTTATTGCTAATGAATTGCTTCCTGACAAAATATACCATTGTCCGCATCTAAAAGAACTTGGATGTGTGTGCAGAAAGCCTAATACAGGAATGGCGCTCATGGCTAAAAACGATTATCCAGAGATACAGTTAACCCATTCGTTTATGATTGGCGATAGTATAAGCGATATGGAATTTGCTAAAAATTCGGGAATGAGGCCTATATTTATTTCCAAATCAGAAAATAATGAGTTTCCTACGTTTACCTCCATTTTAGACTTTGCCATTGCCCTAATCAAGAAATAACATACTTCTGTAAAAAATAACTTTGAAAAGCAACCAATTAGACGAATTTTGCGTTTAATTTGATAGTCGCTTGAAAAGAATTCTCTTCATATTCTTAATATCATTAACTGTTGTTCCAATAACAAAAGCTACACATCTTATTGGAGGATCGATGAGCTATAATTTTATTGCTCAAAATTCGACAGGTAATTATATTTACAAAGTAACCTTATCGCTTTATAGAGATTGTCAGAAAGGACTTACAACAACTGTTCAATTTGAACCAGTTATAGTAATTGGTATTTATCAAAGTAATACCAATCGCGACCTATACAATACGACTCGAATTAAACTTATTTATAAAATTACAGTTCCTGCCCCTGGGCGAACCGATTGCCCTATGAATAATAATGTGTGTATAGAAAAAGGATTTTATGAAGGATTTATTGAACTTGAACCCTCTACCATTGGCTATGAAATTACATTTGAAAAGTGCTGTAGAAACGAACAAGTTAACCTTGTTAAAGGTGGGAGCACTCCAACACAAGGTCAATCTTATTATTGCAAAATTCCCCCAACCAATATAAAAAATGGATCTCCTGTTTTTACAGGCGTCCCATCGCCATTTCTTTGTGCCAATGACACTACCTCGTTTTTAAATGCAGCTGTAGATCCTGACGGCGATTCATTGGTTTATTATTTTGTTAAACCATATAGCAGTATCGGAAATGGTGGACCAATAAAAGATCCGCCTAAAGTATTAACCCTAAATACGGTAAAATATAATCCTGGTTTTAGTGAAAAATTTCCCTTCGGCTCCGCTGGATATTCAAAAGTGGATAGTTTTAACGGATTAACATCCTATTTTACAACCGTTACAGGCAATTATGTGGTTGCCATTGAAGTAGCCGAATATAGGAATGGTGATTTATTAAGCGTTGTAAGACTTGATTTACAAATCATATTTATTAATTGTCCACCAAATAGAAAACCAACAATAACAGGAGATAAAGGCAAAGACCTTACCATAGAAGCAGGAAGTAAAATTTGTTTCAACGTATTGGCTTCTGATCCCGACAACGATAACTTGCAGCTAAGCACAACAGGGAATATGTTTACTGGGTTATCAGGATGGAAGGGGCCATTGGCTACCCTTTCGGCTAAAACTGGCAAAGGGGCCATAACATCTGAATTCTGTTGGCAAACATCATGTGAACAAGCGAGTACCAAACCCTATCAATTTGCTGTAACCGTATTAGACGATGGTTGTCCTGGAAAATATAACACTGTTAATTTTACAATAAAAGTAAATCCATTTATTAGTAAACTTGCCTTAGGAGGAACCGTTAATTTATGTCAGAATGCGATTGGCGTGTATTCTGCATCTTTTGATGCTATTGGTTCGCAATTTGAGTGGGATATTTCACAAGGGATAATATTAAGTGGGCAATACACTAAGAACATTACGGTAAAATGGAATGGCACGGGTATAGGAAAAGTAAGATGTCGCGAAATTTCAAAATATAATTGTTTTGGCGAATGGAAAGAATTGAATGTAACTATAAACTCAAGCCCTGCCATACCAATAATAAATG
>CANMPY010000136.1 GCA_947499775.1 Bacteroidota bacterium
ATCATGAAAAAAATAATACTATTTACAGTAGGATTTGCCATAGTGGCAAGTGCCATATTTTTTTCGGTAAATACCACTAAAGGGTATTATACTGCAAAAAATCATTTCAGTAAAAAGCAATTCTCATCCATGAAAGGATTAGAGATGTTATTTAAAATGAAGGCCAATCAAACTACTGGCCGTGTAGATATGGCCGATGTTGCTGCTGCAAAATCACAGCTCAATGCCATGCGATTATCTAAGGCGGGTTTCCCACTAATTTGGGAAGAGTCGGGTCCTGATAATATTGGCGGACGTTGCCGAACTATTCTTGTTGATCGCAAAAATCCTAATCTTTTGTACGCCGCAGGTGTTTCTGGAGGTATTTTTAAATCGACTAATGGAGCAGGTTCATGGTCAGCTATAAATGATGCCATGTCAACATTAGCCTTTCAAAGTTCTTGCCAAACGATAGATGGAACCATTTATTTTGGATCTGGAGAAAATGCAGGTGCATTTGGAGGAGGAGGCGACAACGAAGGGTCATCTTTTCCTGGTGATGGTATTTTTAAATCTTCTGATGGAGTTGCATTCACTCAATTGGCCTCAACCAATAATTCAAGTTATTCGCAGGTGAACTCAATGGCATCGGCTTCCGATAAAAATGTGGCCTATGCTGCAACCAATAGCGGACTAAAATATACCGACAATGGAGGCACTACTTGGACACAGCTTTTGTCAGGCGCATGCCGCGACGTAAAGGTTGCTTCAAATGGTACGGTATTAGCCTATTTAGGTGGTAAAATTTTTAAGGGAGATGGTATCACAGCTTCAAGTTATGTGGCATCCACAGGGATTACAGGTGCTTTTAACCGATTGGTTATTGGCATTTCGCCTCAAGACCCTAACTATGTATATGTGTTGGCCTCTAAAAGCAATCTTTTTGGTGGATTATTTCAATCAACAGATGGAGGAGCTAGTTTTAAATTATTGGTTCCATCAGGAAGTTTAATTTTTGACCCATTAAATGGAGGTGCAGGCGGACAAGGCGATTATGATTTATGTATAGCTGTTCATCCTCGCGATAAAAAAAGAGTTTTTATGGGAGGTGTTTCTATGGCTGAATGGACCGAAGCGAAAGGTCCATATGAAGTTTATAATGGCACACATTCCGATCAGCATTGGATAACATTTGATACAACTTCAGCGCCAATGAGAATGTATGTAGGTTGCGATGGTGGTGTTTATCGATCACGAACAGGCGCCTTTACCAGTTTTGCCGATTATAATTTAGGATTTAATGTTACCCAATTTTATGGTATTGCGGCTAATTCGCTAGGTGATATAATTGGTGGCACTCAAGATAATGGCACTCAATATATTAGCAAACTTGGCACAGAGAAAAAAAGAAGTCAAGCCATTTATGGCGGCGATGGATTTAGGTGCGAGATTTCAACCGTTAATAAATCCAGCTTCATCGTAGAAGGGTACTATGGAAATATTGGACGATCGTTAAACAAAGGTGGAGGATTCGCGTCCATGCTCGACAAGAGGGTTCAGCGATATAAAATGACACCTGGATCGGGTGGATTGGAGCTCGACCCAAAAGGAAGTTACATTGATGCTCCTTTTAATACTGCTATTAAATTATCAGAAGTCGACACGCTTTCTCGATTATATGTAGGTGCAAATAAAGAAATATGGATGGTTGAAAATGCACTTAATTACACAAAGAACCCTACTTGGTTCAAAGTAAGTGAATTTGATAATGCCTTTGTTATTGAAACTTCATCGGATGGTCGCTACATTTTTGCAGGCAAAAATGGACAACTCGCTCGCATTACAGTTCCTATGATAGAATGTGATACCCTTTTAAATATCAATCCAATTAATGTTTATCCAGGATGTGTGACCAGTAATATTAGTGGTAATTTACCAGGAGGACGTTTTATAACCGGTATTGGCGTAGATAAAAATAATGCAAATAGACTTGTGGTTACCTTAGGAAATTATGGAAATACAACGTTTGTTTATTATACCGAAAACGCCTTAGCGCCTATACCTACATGGGTTAATATTCAAGGTAACCTGCCAGCAATGCCAGTATATGATGCCGAATTTGCCTACGATAATTCAAATATGGTAATCTTAGGTACAGAGTTTGGCGTGTATGGCACAACCAACGTTACAGCCAGTAGTGTAAATTGGGTTGAGCAAAATACAGGTACAACTGCAAATACGCCATTTCCAAGAGTGGCTACATACGAACTTCGTCAGGTAGACAACGAACCAAGTACTGGGTCAATGATTTTTGCCGGAACTCATGGTAGAGGAATTTTTGAAACAAAAACATTATTCACGGGAATTAAAAATGTAGATGGATCTATTTCAGCTAAATTAGAGGTGTTTCCTAACCCAGCCAACCTCGTTGCAAATTTAAAATATAGCGTATCACAAAAAGATAACATGACCATTAGCTTAATGAATTTATCAGGTGTGGTGCTTAGCAAAAATCAACTTAACAATGAGACTCCAGGGCTTAAGAAATATCAATTGAATACCGAACACCTTCCAAACGGTGTGTATATTGTTCAATTAATTGGATCTAAGCATAAAGGAGCTGCCAAAATAATAGTTCAACATTAAAAGATAAGTTTAAACATTAAACCTTTAAATAGGCCACTATAAAACCACCTTTAATTTAAGGGTGGTTTTTTTTTGAGATAATAGGATTCAATTAAATTTTACCATATTTCATGCGGTAACCCAATAGTAGAATGGAGGCAAAAACATCTGAATTTTTAGGGCATACTATATAAAGGCTATCAATTTGTTGAATTCCATTACGATAAATATTTTGCAATAAGGTATCGCGTTTGCAAAGCATATTTACACCTCCGAAAAGCGGTTTAATTTCTAAAAAACAGGGAGTAACTGTAATATACCATAAAAAACAATTTGGATGCGTTTGCATATTTGCAGAATAACTCGATAACAAAGAAACCAATAACCCTATTATCTTTGCCGCTTTATGAAGATTTCGCTTAATTGGCTCAACAATCATATTGAATTAACCGAAACTCCCGAGCAAATTGCGGAGTTATTAACGAATTGCGGCTTAGAAGTAGAAGATCTTTATAAGTCGGAAGGTATACAAGGCAGCCTTGAAGGATTGGTTGTTGGGCACGTTTTAGAGGTTTTACCACACCCTAATGATGATAAATTACAATTGGCAAAGATTGATATTGGAGCGGTTCAATTAAATATTGTGTGCGGTGCTCCAAATATTAAGATAGGACAAAAGGTAATTGTGGCGCCAATAGGAACCACAATTTACAATACTCAAGGAGAGCCCTTATTAATTAAGCGCGCTAAAATTCGCGGCGAAGAATCGGAAGGTATGATATGTGCCGAGGATGAGATTGGATTAGGCTCTAATCATGATGGAATACTTATCTTAGAGTCTACTTGTGTAGTAGGTTCAGCTGTTGCCAACTATTTTAACCTCAATTCAGATTGGATATTTGAAATTGGGCTTACACCTAATAGAGGCGATGCTGCATCACATTTAGGTATTGCGCGAGATTTAAAAGCCATTCTAAACAGACCGCTCATTGAAGCTTCGGTTGATAACTTAAAAACGGATAAAATAAAATTACCTATTCCTATAACTATTGCCGACAAGCACTATTGTGGCCGATATAACGGAGTACTAATACGTGGAGTTCGCGTTGAACCATCGCCCGATTGGTTGCAGAAACAACTAAAATCTATTGGGGTAAATCCAATAAATAATATAGTAGATTTAACCAATTTTATTATGCACGATATTGGGCAACCAATGCATGCTTTTGATGCGGATAAAATAAAAGGTTCGATTTGTGTAAGGCTAGCATCCGAAAATGAAACCCTAATTCTACTTGATAAAACCGAGCGGAAACTTACCGGAGTTGAATTGATAATTGCCGACGATAATGGCCCACTTGCTCTGGCAGGTGTGATGGGAGGATTATCGTCTTCTATTAATGAAAACACTAAAAATATTTTTATAGAAAGTGCGTGGTTTGATGCTGCGCATGTTAGAAAAAATGCCAAACTTCATGCCCTAACGACTGATTCTTCGTTTAGGTTCGAAAGAGGGATCGATCCTCATAACACAAAAAATGCGCTTGCCAAAATTGTTAAATTAATAGCAGAAACAGGAGCAGATATTGAGGTATCAGAACTTTACGATTATCAGCCCGAAAAAATTAGCTTTCATCAAGTTAATTTTAAATATTCTAAATTTAGAACGATAGCTGGTATAGAAATAGAATCGTTAGCGTTAAAAACTATTCTGCAAAATTTGGATATAGTTATCGAATCGGAAGATAAAGAAGGATTAATGCTTTCGGTGCCCAATTACAGAACGGATGTGCAGCGAGATATTGATGTGTTTGAGGATATATTGCGTATTTACGGTTACAATAATATTCCTTTTCCTGAGATTATGCATAGTGCCGCTGTGCCACAACCTAAGCCTGATAAAAATGCAATTAAACAAAGCATTAGTAACTATTTGTCGGCTCAAGGATTTAACGAAATAGCAACTAATTCATTGACCCGAGAATTTTATTACACCGATGACTTGCTTAAAAAAGCCATTAAATTAGTAAATCCTTTAAGCAGCGAATTATCCATCATGCGTTTGGGTATGCTACCTGCCATGCTTGAAGCCGTAGCCTATAATAAAAATAGAAAGGCCAATGATTTAAAATTTTATGAGTTTGGCAAAGTGTATTTTCAATCGGAAGCCGGATATAAAGAAATTGAGAAACTTTGCATTGTAGTTACAGGAAATAAAGAAGAAATTAATTGGAATAAGAAGCCAACAAAAATTGATTATTTTTATTTAAAATCAATGGTAACCAATGCCTTGGCAACGGTAGGGGCATCTAAAATTAAATCGTTAACCATGGAAGAAGTTGGACCTGAACTTTTGAAAAAATTCGACATCAAAGGAAAGGTTTGGGCTGCTGAACTGAATTTTGATGCCATAATTTCGGCTAACCAAAATAATAAATTTAAATTAATTGATATACCTCTATTTCCAGAAGTTAGCCGCGATTTGAATTTGATACTGAATAATACCATAAAATACAGTCAAGTTGAAGCAATTGCCAATCAAACCCTAGGCCATTATTTGCGAAAATTAAGTGTAATCGACGTTTATGAAGGTAAACCAATGAACGAAGATCAGAAGTCGTATACGATAAATATGGTTATGTATGATTCTGAAAAAACCATGACAGATAATCAAATAGACCAATTAATGCAAAAACTAATGGCTACATTTGAAAGCAAATTAAATGCAATAATTCGAAAATCCAGCTAAATATAAAACTAGAGTATGGTGGATATTGACGTATTAATTAAGAACATTACCCATAAAGCACAAAGCATAGCAGAAAAAAACAAACGCTTAGCAAAGGATAATTCGGAATTAAGCGAAAAAATAATTTTACTACAACGTTCCATTGATTTGCAACGCGAAACGATAAAGGACATAGAAGAGAAGAATAAAATGCTTAAAATTGCACATTCAATCGCAACGGACGACGAAGGAAGAAAGGAATTGAAGCAAAAAATCAACTCTGTAATCCGCGAAATTGATAAAAGCATGTCATTACTAAATGACTAAAAAAAACAATAATTAACGGTGGAAGCAAAAGAAATATCCATCAAAGTATTAATAGGAGACAGGCAATATCCGCTCAAAATTTCTTCCCATGAGGAGGAAAATGTAAGAAAAGCGGCCAAATTAGTAAATGAACGTTCAAAGTTTTATACCGAAAATTTTTCGGTACAGGACAAACAGGACGCCATAGCGATGTCGGCACTTGAATTTGCTTCAGAAAATCTGAATGCAACATCAAATGACCAATCAATATCTGCAGAAATGGA
>CANMPY010000137.1 GCA_947499775.1 Bacteroidota bacterium
ATATAGGAAGAATCGCGTGTTGGCTTTTTAGTTTTGTTTTTGTGATGAGTTTTGGAGGAAAATTCATGAAGAGAAAATTTTTTCCTTAAATTTACCGTTCTATCATTTCATGGCCAAACTATTTATTACACTCATACTTTTATTTTGCTGCTCAGATCTTCTACATGCACAAAAAACCAAATATAATGGTGTTGGGCGATGGAGAACTCACTTCCCCTATAAAGATGTAAAACAAATACAGGAGGTAGGCGACTACATTTATGTTTTACCCGAAAAAGGATTTTTCACTTTTCATCAGCCAAGCGGTGAAATAAATGTGTATTCTAAAGTAAATGGGTTTAGCGATATTGATATATCAATTATGCGCTACATTGAATCCTTAAATAAAATTGTATTTGTATACGCTTCAGGCAATATTGATATACTAGATATAAAAACGAATGTGATACAAAACCTTCCCGATATACTTCGCAAAAATATATTGGGTGAAAAAACCTTTTATGATTTACAATATTTTGACAACATGGCCTATTTATCAAGCAGCTTTGGCATTATCAAAATTGATTTAAATAAATTAGAAATAAGCGATTCTTATCAGAATATTGGTCCCGATGGAAGTGTGGTTCCGGTATACTCCACCATACGCTATAATGACTATTTATACGCAGGAACCTCTAAAGGAATTTTACGGGCCAAGGTTTCAGGTGTAAACTTAAGTGACTTTAAGTTCTGGCAAAATATTAGACCGGGTTTCGAAAGTAAACTGCTTCGTGTATTCGACAATAAACTATTTGGTGTTACCGACTCTATCTTCGAAACTTACGACGATAACATGAATAACCTTTGGCAAAATGTAAAGGGAAAAGCCAAGCGAAATAGCGTAAGCCTCGAACTTTGTCATAATAAATTAGTAGAAGCCCATTGGGGTGGATTTTTAATTTCGAACCCCGGAGGAAAATTAGATAGCATTCGTGAAAATACGATTGCATTTGGTATTATTGACAAAGGAAATATCATGTGGACCGGTGGTTTAGGTTTAGGATTTTTCAATATCAAACCTTCTGGTTCCTATGGATATTTCGGTATCAATGGCCCTAACGGTGTAACTACAAACAGCATTGTTGGGTGGCAAGATGAGGTTTGGGTGAGCAGCGGAGGACCTAATTTTTCATTTGGACCATCGTTTAATGGATCGGGATATTATCATTTTAAAGAAAACCAATGGATTAATCGCCCTTCTACACCATCACGACTTGCCTCTATGTTTGATTTTACAAGTATTGCCATAAATAAAGCTTCAGGCGAAACGTGGTTGGGCAGTCATGGTTCGGGAGTAGCTCGCATCCAAAACGGGCAATTTGTTGAACGATTTGATACCGATAATAGCACCTTGCGAAAGCAAGCGGGTTTATTTACCATTACCCCCGGACTAGCCTTAGATACTAAAGGAAATCTTTGGGTGTCAAATTACGACACCGATAGCTGTGTTTCGCAGCGAATGACCACAGGACAATGGAAATCTTATAGACTGTCAACCAAATCTGTTGGCGAAATGATAATTGACGATTTAGATCAAAAATGGATGGCAACCCCACGGGTAGGTAGTTCAGGAATAGTTATTTTTAAAGAAGCATCCCAAGGCAACCCACAACAAGAAAGGCTATTAATGAAAGGAAAAGGAGTTGGTGATCTACCATCAAATGGCGTAAATGCATTGGTAATTGATAAAGATAATGAAATATGGATTGGCACAGATGAAGGGCTGGCTGTATTTTTCAATCCTGCTAGGGCCTTTGATTATGAAGAAGATGCACAAAGAATTATTGTAGAACAAAACGGCATCGTTGGTTATTTATTAGGAAGCGAGACCATAAATGACCTTTGCATCGATGGGGCAAATAGGAAGTGGGCCGTTACAAATAATGGAGCATTTTTGATTGAAAAAGATGGAACAAGTGTACTAGAGCATTTTACGATTGACAATTCACCATTGCCGAGCAATATTATCAAATCAGTTGGAGTAAATGGCCTATCGGGCGAAGTATTTTTTGGTACTCAGAATGGACTTATTTCGTATGGTGGCAATGCAACCGATGCAACCGATACACATAACGAATTAATAAAAATATATCCTAACCCTGTGCATGCCAATTACCAAGGCGACATAACCATTCAAGGGCTGCCCGATTATGCAACCGTAAAAATTACCGATGTTTCGGGTCGAATTATTTATGAAACTTTATCCAATGGAGGGATTGCAACCTGGAATGGAAGAATGTTTAATGGTAAAAAACCGCAGACAGGTATTTACTTAATATTTAGTTCGAACAAGGATGACTACGAAAGCATGGTGAGTAAAATATTTATTGTAAATTAATTAGATAGCTTTGCTTTAGGTGAAGGAAATTTATCCTTAAACTCTTAGAAATGATTGTAAAAACGGAAGCCATTTGCCTTAAAAACACGCGCTATGGCGAAACATCCGTCATCTGTAAAATGTTTACCCTAGAACATGGGTTGAGCTCTTTTCTTATTCAAGGAATTTCTCGAAAATCAAGCTCAATAAAACCATCACATATTGCTCCGGGCAATATTTTAGAATTAGTTATTTACCAAAAACCGTTTTCAACCTTGCAAAGGATTAAGGAAATTAAAGTAGTTAATCCGATAATATCCATTCATACGGATATGGTTAAAAATTCAATTCTTCAGTTTATGATAGAAATAATTGCCAAAACAAATGAATCAGACCATAAAGATGTGATGGTTTTTGATTACATAAAGTTGGCTATTTTAGAATTAGAACATACCATTGAAAATATAGCGTTTTATCCTCTTTATTTTTTATGCCGCTATTTACAATTTTCTGGATGGTTTCCTAATCTTGAAGTTTGGGATACTGGGTATGTGTTTAACGTTAGAGAAGGAAAATTTACGCCACCTAATTTATTACCCAATTCCGATGAACTTAGTGAAAATAGCAGTCACCATCTTTATGCTTTCTTGGCTGAAATTGAAAAAAAAACACCCCTTATCGAACTAATCATCCAACACAAAAAAGTGCTGTTTAACGCAATGCTACTTTATTATGAGATCCATCTTTTAAAAGGAAATCGCATTAAGTCGCCTGCCATTTTAGCTGAAGTTTTGGCATAAAAAAACGCCGATAGGGTATCGGCGTTTATATAAAAGGTAAATTAAATTACTTTGCTTTTTTAATTTCTACTTTTCGATTTTTTTGATATTTAGAATCAGAGTCAATCTTTGTTTTATACTCTACGGTTATCCTATTTCGTTGAATACCATAATAATCGTTTAAATAATCAACAACAATATTCACACGGTTCCTCGACAGTTTCTCACCTGATTTAGCACCGACCGCCCCATCAGGATATCCAATAGTATTAATCTTCAGTTCTGGACATTCTTTCATTTTGGTCGCTATTTCATGTAGCAAGCCATAATATTCAGGTTTTATTTTAGAACTTCCTGGTTCAAATACTACTGGAGGAAACAGGATATCATTGCAATCACAACATCCTACTCCCGAAGATTGGCCACCTGTGGCAGAACCTGCAGATGCCAAGTGTATCCCTTTATTCGTAACTAATGTATTAGTCGGCGATTTTGTGTCTTCATCTCGGTAATCTGGAACACCATCGGCGTCCATATCTATCATCATCCCCTTATTATCCACTGTAGCTCCTTTATCTGAAAAGGGTTCATCGTCATTGGCATCTATTATTTTATCGCCGTCGCTATCTACTGCTATACCACTACCATATACGTTAACACCTTCTGGGGTATTAGGATCTTTATCCAAAAAATCGGCAACACCATCATCATCTCCATCTTTGCTAAGCCCAGTAGCAATTTCTGAAATGGAATCCATTTTTTCGTATAATGATTCAATAGGATTTAGCCAATCGTAATGATTCTCATCATTTTTTTTGTTCGATTTAATTTTAAAAGAGGCCTGAATGGCAACTAAAGTATAAAAATCGGTAAACCGATTTCTCCATATGGGTGCTGAGAGCGCATCCAAATTATCGGATCGGGTATAATGCATTCGCAGCTCTATGCCCATATCTAAAAGTGTTCCAAAATTTCTTTTCACACCCATACCAAATGGTACTGTAAAATTGGCTCCTTTATAGCTTAAATATTCTCCAAGTGCTGCACTTGTGTCTCCAGCTACCTCCTTCCATCTGTCCTTTTTATTTTCCCAATCGCCTTTAACATTGCTCCACACCACACCCATTCCTACAGTCATATAAAGCTGATATTTGCGTAAAGGCCTTAAAAAAGAAAGGTTACCTAAAGTGAAAACCGTATTAATATTTAGGTCTTTAAAATTATTTACAAAATTGTATGAATCTTCAGACGGTGCTTGATTGCCAGCATCTTTTACATTTTTTCCTTTCCTAAATACACCATTATACTGTTTTGTACTCGTCCCATTACGACTAATGCGTTGATAATCGCGTCCCCCTTTAAGTTGACCAATATCGGCATTCACTTTTAAGGCAAAACTCTGCCCATATGAATATTTTGCATGCCCTCCAAAAGACATTCCTAATTTAAGGTTATCGGCATCGCCTTGAAACTCAGTTGGGCTTAGCTGAAAACCAATAGACCATTTACGAGAAGGCTCATATTTTGTTAAAAAACTCCCAACTTGAGCTTCTACAAAACATGGTAAAATAAGTATGCAAATTAAAACCAGTGCTTTAAATGATTTATTCATGAGCTAATATTTTTATAAAATACGTATACATTTTTTTATTACTCTACATTAATATAGAAGGCTTCTAGTATTAAGACTTCATATATAGCACAATATTATGGCTTTATAAGATATATTAGTGTAATCAAACTTTACACACTTATATCAAACCTGAATATTATTGTAGACGAAAAAACAGAAAAAAAAATGATTCGCTCAGTATCGTCCCATTTTATGGGATATGTTATTTCTTAGCTTTAATATCTATTCGTTGTTTCGAATATTTACCTCCCATGGTTTCTGGTTTGGTTTGAGTATTAAACTTGGTTCTTGAAATTCCAAAGTTGGTTACTAAATATTCAATAACGAGGTTAGTTTTGGCACGTGCACTTTGTTCCGATGATTTGTTCATGCCATAAAATCCAATTAAATCAATCGAAACTTCAGGACACTGCTGCAATTTGGTTCCGATTAAGTATAACGCCGAATAGGCTTCAGGACGGAATTCATTATCTTCATCTACAAAAATTGAAGGTAAATTAACCTCATTGCAATCGCAGCATGATGATGCAGAAGAAGCTGATTTAATTTCAACTTTACGACCCATTTTATCTACAATACTTCCAGCTGGCGTATTTGCTTCTTCGTCTCTTGTATCGGCTACACCGTCGTTATCGCCATCTAAGGCTATTCCTTTCCCATCAACTTTTGTGCTAGTTGAAAAAATTTCATCGTCACGATAATCTGGCACACCATCTTGATCAGAATCTACAGCAACACCATTGCCATAAACCTTAGCTCCTTTTGGTGTAGCGGGCTCAGCATCAAATTTATCGGCAACCCCATCACCATCAGCATCTTTTACTTGCCTTGATTTATCCAAAATCGCATCATTTGTAGGACTAATCCAATCCATATGTTCGGTAGCGCCTGATTTAAGAATTTTATAAGTAAGGTTGAAACCAAGGGTTGAATAGGTATCGAAAGTTCTGTTTTTCCATACTGGAAAATTATAGGCGTCTAATACATCCTTTCGGGTATAGTTAAATCGATATTCAACTCCAAGATCCAATTTTGTGTTCAATTTTTTTGCAATACCAAAGCCAACAGGCCCCATTGCGTTAATTCCTTTAAACGTTAATATAGTATCAGGGCTGGTTTTTAGAAATGGATTATTCAAATCGTTCTT
>CANMPY010000138.1 GCA_947499775.1 Bacteroidota bacterium
CCGATATTGAAACAAAGGCTTGCGGTCAAAAAAAGCTTCTTATTTTTTGGTTTAGATGATTGTGAAATTTTTAGTGCAAAATAAAAATCGACGCAAGTAGAAAGGAGCAATAATATTAAAAACTGTGGTTGCAAAAACCCGTAAAAAATATAGCCCGCTGATAATAAAAAAACCCATCTAACTCTAAACGGAATCAGATAGTAGATTAAAACCACCAGTGGTAAAAAAATAAAAAAGGAAATAGAGTTAAATAACAAGGCTTCTGAATAAGAATGCAAATAAAGAAAAAAGCCCTTGTAAATGATACAAAGACTTTTAATCGTTTTTTAATAAGTGAATATGATTTAGTAGAGCTTGAAATTAATTGGGATTGAAAACAGTACCCTAACCTTGCGCCCATCCTGTATGCCAGGTTTCCAAACAGGCATTTGGCTAATAACCCTAATTGCTTCGCTTTCGAACCCAACACCTAGCTCGGAACAGGATAGGATTTTTAAATTGGTTATAGATCCGTCTTTTTCAACAACGAAAGCAATATTTACCTTTCCACTTTTATTAATTTCTCTCGCCTCTTCAGGAAATTCAAGGTTATCGCGGAGGTATTTAAATAGTGCATTTTCACCACCAATATACTCAGGCATTATAGATACAATCCGTTCTATGGTTTCGGGTTGTGGTGGAATAATTTTATTTCCAGAATCCAAATCACCTATATCCACAAATAACCCATCCATTGTATCTATGCCATTAGGATTGCCTATACTTAAGTGATCATCATTTTTTATAACCGCAGTGTCAACATTCAATTTAAGGTCGGAAATTTCTTTCCAATTGGTGCTCAAGCCCTTAACTAGGTTGGGTTTTAAGTCGTGCTTTGGTTTAATAACTTTTTCAATTGGAGTGGCATCAAAAGGAATAATTATTATTACAGAATCAGTATATAAAGGCACTGTTCCGTCTTTGGCCCAGAGCTGGCTTATTTTTGGAATAAAGAAAAGGCTAACTAAAAAGAATACCGTGATTAAAAGCGATCGAATGAGGGTTTTGTTATAGTTTTTGCGAAGCAGATATGCGCCGTACGCCTTGTTTCGCTTTTCAAATACTAATTCGTTTCGTTCAAAATCGGTTGGATTGGTCCATTCACTAAAAACTATTTTGGTCATAACTTCGTGATTTGTAATACAAAGTTAAGATTAATAGTTGCGTAAATTTACTGATAGTTAGGCCATTGGTGAAGCCATGAGGTGTTTTCGTCAATCCATAATCACAAAGTAAGGCAAGTGCTTAAAATTTATTCACATCTAAGATATTTTCATTATCCATATTTGGTTTGTATTCGCCTTCCCATTTAGCCACTACAATGGTAGCCAAACAGTTTCCAATTACATTTACCGCTGTTCGTCCCATATCCATTAGTACATCTACAGCCATAATTAAATAAACCGGCCACATAGGCATATTAAACTGGCTAACGGTAGCCGCTAAAATTACCATGCTTGCACGTGCCACACCTGCAACGCCTTTACTGGTAAGCATTAGCGTAAGGCAAATGCCTACTTGCTCCCAAATTGTTAAATCGATACCAGCAACTTGGGCCACAAAAATACTGGCCAAAGAAAGATAAAGTGTGGTGCCATCCAAGTTAAAACTATATCCGGTGGGCAATACAAAACCTACAATTTTTGGTGGAACGCCTATTCGCTCCATTTCTTCCATAGCCCTAGGCAAAGCCGATTCAGAACTTGCCGTAGCAAAGGCTATACTTACTGGCTCCGAAATAGCCTTGGCAAATTTTACGATTGGGACTTTAATGGCCAAAGCAATCGGAAGCAATACCCCAAACACAAACACTATCAGTCCAAGGTACAAGGATCCTACTAATTTGGCCAGAGGCATAAACATTTCCATTCCCATAGTACTAACTGTATATGCAATAGCTCCTCCTACTGCAAATGGAGCAAATAGCATTACAATGTTGGTAAACTTGAACATAACTTCGCTCAAGCTTTCACAAAACGAAATCATAGGCTTGCGCTTTGATTCTTTAACCATAGCTAGGCCAATTCCAAATAAAATGCTAAAAATTACCACTTGCAAAATGGCGCCATCGGCAACTGATTTGGCAAAATTTTCTGGAAATATTTCGATGATATGGTCTTGCCAGGTTTTTGGACTTACCGGAATTACATCTTCATGAATCACCGTAGGTTTAATAAATCCAACGCCAGGCTTGGTAATGTTCACAATGGCTAGGCCTATAAAAAGAGCAATTGTTGTAACAAGTTCAAAATAAATCAAGGCTTTTAGTCCCATGCGCCCTACTTGCTTGAGGTCGGAGTGGCCTGCTATGCCCACCACCAAGGTTCCAAATAAGAGGGGGGCTATAATGGTTTTTATGCAACGGAGAAATAATTTTCCAAGCATTTTTCCATTAGCCGCTATTTCAGGCAGATACAATCCAATCTCTGCGCCAATAAACATGCTGGTAAAAATCCAAATGGTTAGATTGCTGCGTTTTATGGCATACAGGACGAGGCATATTTCCCCAATCCATCTTAATATATCCAAATATATACCTCCATTGAACCATCCTAATACAGATGATAAATACCAAAGAATAAAATAAAAAGAAAGGATTCCGATTGAAGTGGGCAAAAGCCATTTGAATAATTTGCTCATAATTTTAAATGTTGGGCAAATTAAAAGAATAAAACGGGAAGGCAGACAACGATCGACACTAATTTTACGAATGGGCACTAACTTTAAAAAATAATTATTCGTGCATATTAGTGAAATTCGTGTTTCTATTCCACCCTTACCAATTTTAGAGCATTTTTAGTTTTTAATTTTTTGCTACAAAATCGGTCTAATTTTTCATCATTCATCATATACAGGTTTTCAAAACCATCAATCGGGGTGAAACTCCTTTTAATGGCTTTTTTATAATAATCGGCATCCAAGGCATACAAATAAAGTTTTTTGCCAGAAACAGTAAAAGGGTAAACATCCCAAACAAACCTATGTTTAAGGCTATCTCCAAAGCATAAATAATAATATTTTTTTCCTTTGGCTAATTTTATTGTATCTGATAATCCACCACCTCGTAAACTTTTATTTTCTGAAAATAATATTGTTTTGGATGTGATTTCAAGATAAGTGCTATCCTTGTCTTTGGTATTTCTAAAAAAATATTTACCACTCAATTCCTTAGGAAATTCAGTCATTTCATTTTCAGGAACCCTATCGAAACGGATGGTGCAGGAAAATAAATAAAGTGTGAGAACAGAAAAATAGAAAACTATTTTCATAGATAAATTTATTGATTTTGTGAAATTAAATACTTTGGTTTTGTCATTATAAATATAAATTTATTTGATATGTAATTGGTTATAAAGAAAAATGATGAACCATTGGTGTGTTCCTCTGCAACAA
Source organism: Bacteroidota bacterium (assembly GCA_947499775.1). Taxonomy (GTDB): domain Bacteria; phylum Bacteroidota; class Bacteroidia; order NS11-12g; family UBA9320; genus JABWCE01. Next base: position 3,433 of record CANMPY010000138.1, read on the forward strand.
CCTCATTTCCTTTCATAAGAAATGTTCTAGATTGTAAAAAAGTCTTATAGCTGCAATTTAAACAGATTATTTTTATTTCAGGAAATGAACTAATAGGGTGAACACTAATGGAGTAAAAAATTGGAATTTTTTTATAAGTACAAATAGTTATTTTATCAGTTGGAACATTATTTTCAACCTTTTCTGAAATAGTTAATGCCGTGTTCTTATAAGATTTTTTACCAATAGATATATCTTCTAAACTATGAACAATTTGAAATCTATTACTTGAGTATTCGCTTTGAGGCAACAATTTATAGGTAGTTGAATCTGCACTTATCCTATAATATTTCTTGAAAACATCAGAACATTTCCAGGAGCTGGTAGAAGAATTGGGAAAGAAATGTTCATAATGGCCACCTGTTGAATCAATAATGGAATTATTCTCAGATTTAATAATCAAATCAAACACTAAAACAGGAATGGGCTTTGAATTCAAATTTATCAAGCCTTGTTTTAAATGAATATGAACACTGTCAGTATCAAGCAAACCAAGATAAATGGATTTGGAAACTTCATTTGACAACAAATGAACCGGACAATTATCTCGGTTATAAATTATTTTTGCAGAACCCCTTTCTATTTCTAAAGTATCCATATAAAAAGTGATTTTTTGGCCTAAAGAAACCAATGAAAAATTCAGAAAGACAATAATTAAAAGGTGTTTAAGGTGTTTCATAGGAATTTACAATTTGCACTGTAAAGTTAACTATTTCCTTTAATGAACCATTATGCTCTTCAACTCAACTAATTACTGTTATCTTTTCCACGGCTTTTGAAATCCTTTTGTATACTTCCTCTTTTCCTAACAATTCAAGCATTTCAAAAATTGGGGGTCCACCGGCTTCGCCACTCACTGCTACTCGCAAAGGCTGCATTAATTGGCCAGGGTTTTGGGCTAATTCGATAGCTAAATTTTTAAAGGAATTTTCTAATTCAATGGCTTCATAAGAAGAAAGGGCATTTATTTTTCCTAAATAGGCGGCTAAAAACTCAGGCACACCTCGCTTCCATTTTTTTGAAGTTACGCCTTCATCATAGTTAGTCGGTGCTTCAAATAAGTAGGTTCCTTTTTCCAGTATTTCTTTGGCAAAATTTACCTTCTCTTTCATCAATCCCACTACTTTTTCTATATAAGCCAAATCGGCTGAATAGCCTTTGGCAGTAACCTTTGGTAAAAGTTCAGTTGCTATTTCGGCATTGTTTTGCAGTTGTAAATATTGATGGTTAAACCATAAAGCTTTGTTCAAATCAAACTTGGCTCCATTTTTACTAACCCTTTCTAATGTAAATTCGGCAAACAAATCCTCTACGCTAAACATTTCGCGGTTGTCGCTGGGATGCCAGCCCAAAAACGATAGCATATTAATAACCGCTGCAGGCAAATAGCCTGATTCGCGGTAGCCACTAGATACCTCGCCGGTAGCAGGGTCTTTCCACTCCAAAGGAAAAACCGGAAATCCTAATTTGTCCCCATCGCGTTTGCTTAGTTTTCCGTTGCCTTCAGGTTTTAATAATAATGGCAAATGGGCAAATTGAGGCATCACATCTTCCCATCCCAAATAGCGGTAAAGCATTACATGCAAAGGAGCCGATGGTAACCATTCCTCACCACGGATAACGTGGGTAATTTTCATTAAATAATCATCTACTACATTGGCCAAATGGTAAGTTGGCATGCCATCGCTTTTATACAAAACCTTGTCATCCATTTGGGCGGTTTGCACCACTACCCAACCACGGATGATGTCATGAAATCGCACTTCTTCTTTTCGTGGCAATTTCAAGCGAATTACATAGGGTTCATTATTGGCAAGCCGTTCGTTTACTTCGTCTTTGCTCAGGGTCAGACTATTTTTCATGGTCATTCGGCTGGCAGCATCATACTTTGATGGCATTTTGCTGGCTTCCAACTTGGTTCGCATTTCATTCAGTTCTTCAGTGGTATCAAAGGCGTAATAGGCAAAATCATTGGCAATTAACTGATCGGCATATTGTTTGTAAATTGGCTGTCGTTCGCTTTGGCGGTATGGGGCATGAGGGCCGCCAATTCCAACACCTTCATCGTAGGTTATTCCTAGCCATTTAAAGGTTTCAACGATATAATCTTCGGCACCCGGCACAAAACGGTTTTGGTCGGTATCTTCAATCCGCAACAAAAAATCACCGCCATTTTTTTTGGCAAACAAATAATTGTATAGGGCTGTACGAACCCCACCGATATGCAAAGCCCCCGTTGGGCTTGGCGCAAATCTTACTCTAACACGACGTTCCATAAATAGGGGGCAAAGATAAGGAGTAGAAATTTGAAAATTGGTGAATTTGAAAATTTGCTAATATCGAATAACGGCCTTTGAATGTTTAATATTCATTTTTGATGTTTTTTTATTTCAACCCAGGCATTTTCTTTAGTGAACATTTCATTAAAATCCTGTTGGTTTAA
>CANMPY010000139.1 GCA_947499775.1 Bacteroidota bacterium
CTCACGTATTGATTATTTTTATTATTTAAGTCATCGGCACTAAACAAACTAAGGTCTAAATCTTCTGGTGATAATGAATTGATATCGATATACGACGTTTCAGTGTATTTTTTACCATCTGCGTCTACCCTTCCTTCAGCAATTAATTTAGCTCTTAAATTTTTATCAAACGTTGATTGTTGATCTTTATCAATCCTTATATTATATTTAACGGTATCTAAAAACCGCCCTTGATCGTCGTATGAATGAATGCTATTTAAAATATATTCATTTTGTTTTACTTGATCTAAACTGGCAATATGGCTATTGGCTAGCTGTGGCATTAATATCCAAAGGTTATTAGCACTTAATCCATATGAACTCAAAATATTTTGTTCATAGGTCATACCGAATTGAATATCGTGTTTATTTTCTTTCTTTTTGCCTGTGTTAATAGATGCTTCACCTATAGCATAAGCTGAAAATCGCTCTTGCTGACTTTTACTGTATCCGGCAATTAAGGTTCCCGGATTGGACCATAACGAATATGTACTTGGTAAATTATAACCGTTTAACAATCCATTAAAGGTTGCAATCATACCATCGTTTAAGGCTCCACGCAATCCAAAACTCTTAAGATAATCATAGGCATTTTCAGTATATTTACTACGCAACACATTTTTATCGCTCGCCTCATAGGTAATCATAGTATCAGCAAAGCCTGTTAATTCATAATACCCTTGTCGAGTTACGGTATCGCTTTTGCCATTTCTATTTATAATATATTTTTGAATACCATCACGCTGTGCATACACAGGAGCGCGGTAATGTGTAAATTTACCAATATATCCATAATCAAATACATTGTCGCCGTGTACATTATGCTGACTTTGGCCAATACTGGTTTGGTAATCGGCTCTAATGGAATAAAATGCATCCGACACCAAAGCTTTCTTGGCACCCTTTTCGCGTTTATCACTGCTTTGGTAGCCTATTTTTTGAGTGTATCTCAAATACGAACGGTACGTTTGATTGGTATTATTTGAATATTCATCGTAATTAAGTAGAGAAGACGCATAGCCATATCCCTTTGTTTGCTGCATGCTACCACTTCCATAAAATGTTAAAACAGAATTTTTGGAGGGCGTATATTCTAATTTCGCATTAATAACGCCTAAATAAAGTGGAACGTTTTGTCGCGCTTTTTGAAGCACTAAATCATCTTTGGTTAAAAAAGATGAGGTAGTAATAAATCCTCCATCAGGATTAGCCGACAATGGGTTTTCTTTAATATTATCGAGCACATCTTCTTTTACAGTCCATGATCCTAATACCGTAGGGCTTGCATCTTTTTGATATTCTAAATGACCCGACACATTATAACCAAACAATACACGCTCCTTAGTTCCACCACCTTTATTTGCTATTTTTAAAGGTCCAGAATAGGCCAATTCTAATGTATTGTAGTGCCATTTATCAAATAAGCTAGAGGTAATATATTCATAATATTGAGATCTATTTCTACTTGGTCCTTTGGTTGTAATATTTATAGCTCCTCCTGTTAAGTCGCCAAACATGGCCGGAACCCCACTTGCAATTAAATCGATTTGCTCTTGGCCAATAGTTGGCATAGCTTGACTTCCTATTACAGGAACCCCGTCGATAAATAATCGAGTACCGTCGGTTCTACTTCCTAAAAATGAAATACCGCCTCCTGATGAGTTTGTCGCCGATGAGGTACTGGTTATAGCACCAATACCACGTTGAGGCAATTTTAAAATATCTTTAGATCCAATCGTTTTCTTATTCGCATCCTTCTCCATAATTTCTCGTCCAAACACCACTACTTGGCCTAAGTCTACGCCATCTTCACCCATAGTTTCTAATTCTATATTGACGAATTTAATAGAGCCACTGTTAATATTAATACCCGTAGCTTTATATTTTTTGTATCCAACCAGAATCACTTCCATTTCATATTCTCCTGGATCAAGGGTCTTAATGTTATAATTTCCTATATCATCCGACGAACTGGCTCCTTTTTGAATACCTTCCTTTTTCAGTACCACAGTTGCAAATTCAAGTGCCGATCGCGTTGTTTTATCCGTTACAGTTCCTCTAATTTCACCGTAGTTTGACTGCGAATAAGCCCAACCGCTCATTAATAAAATTGCTAAAACGCTTAAGTAATGTTTTAAACTCATAATTTTTTGTCTTTAATCTTTATATTTAACAAGGGTTTAACGTTTTTTTAACCAAACTTCAATAATTGCTTATTTTCACTACATAATCAAGTGAATTTTTATCATTTTATTAAATTTTACTTTTATAATCTATTACTGCATTTAAACGTCCTATTGACCCTATAATTTCTTTTATAATATTTTTACATTCTTCTATTTAATCATGCATTTATTGTATTCCTTTTCTCAAAGCCCTGTTCGTAAAATTTAGTAAGTTTAACGGCTATGCTCGTTGAAATTCTATGATAGGATTGTTTTGTCCAACCTCCAATATGCGGCGTCAAAACCACATTTTCCATTGCACATAATTGATCGAATTCTTTTAATTCTGAATCAGTTAAATTATTTAAATTTTCATTCGGCAATACATCAGCTCCAAATCCCACTATTTTATGACTCGAAAGTGCATCTATTACATCTGCCAAATTTACAATACCGCCCCGCGAAAGATTTAACAACCGTATTGGTTTAGAAAATTGATTAATGTATGATGCGTTCACTAAATCAGTAGTCTCCAAAGTTAATGGCACATGCACGGAAACAATGTCGGCCTCAGAAAAAATCTCATCCATATCAGACGCTTTAACCCCATATTGCTCGAACCCTGTTTTGTATTTATCATAAGCCAAAATTCGAACTCCAAAACCACCTAATAGTTTTGCAAACCGACTTCCTGTATTTCCAAACCCGACTATTCCAATGGTTTTCCCTTCTAATTCATCACCACGGTTCAACTTCCTGTTCCATATTCTATTTCGCACCTCACGATCTGCTTTACCTATATTAGCCAAAAGGTTTAATAAAATTGCAAGCGAATGCTCGGCTACAGCTTGAGCATTAGCTTCGGGCGTGCTCATTATTTCAATTCCAATTTTTTCAAGCCAAGGAATGTCCAAATTATCAACCCCAGAACCTGCTCTAATTATAAGTTTAAGGCGATTAGCATATAAACACAAATTTTCATTTACTTGTACCTTGCTTCTAAGCACCAAAATATCCTGATTTTTTAAGGCCTGAGCTACATCACTAGATTTAATTTGAGGTAAATAGGTAATTTCAAATTTATTCATCCCATCCTGTTCAAAGAAAGCAGGATGCAAGTCGTCAATAATTAAAACATTCAACTTTTGGATGCCCATTTTGTCTTATTAAATTTCAATTCGAAAGTACACTTGTTTCAAAAATGTTTATTGGGTAATTGACCAATGGCTACACTGCACTTTAATAACGGTTTCATAACACTGGTTCGAATAAAGGCATAAATTTAATAAATTAATTAATGGCCAATGGCTATATGGCTTGATTTCACTGTGTCTCCAAAAAAAAGTGAGGCCATAGTATCAAACACTTTCGAATCATCAGATGTGTAAAATTCGGTTTGTGAATTTTTAAAACAAACACTTTCCATTTCAGGGTGCCGTTTTAAATAATCGCTCAAACTCTTTGCAACAATTTCACCTTGAGATATTACCGATACGTTTCGCGGTAAATGGGCTTTTATTTTATTAATTAAAAGTGGATAGTGTGTACATCCTAAAACGATAGTATCAATTTCAGGAGATTGACTGAACAATTCATTGAGATTTTTTAATACAAAAAAATCTGCTCCATCCTCAGCAAACTCATTGTTTTCGACAAGAGAAACCCACATAGGGCAAGCCTGCTGATATACTTTTAAATCAGGAAAAAATTTGCTTATTTCAGCGGGATACGAATCGGAGCTTACCGTTCCTAACGTTCCTAAAATCCCAACAGAACCTGTTTTCGAATATCTTCCAACAATTTCCGATGTTGGCCTAATAACACCTAGAACTCTTTTATTATGTGCAGCAAGAGGTAAATAATTTTGCTGAATAGATCGCAATGCTTTGGCCGATGCTGTATTACAAGCTAAGATTACCAAATTGCATCCTTTTGCAAATAAAGCTTCAACGCATTGTTGCGTGTAATGTGTTACGGTTTCGAATGACCGATTACCATAGGGCGAACGCGCATTATCTCCTAAATAAATATAGTTGTATTGGGGCAATTGCTTAACCAATTCTTTTAAAATAGTTAGTCCTCCATATCCCGAATCGAATACACCTATTGGCCCTGAATTTAATATTGAAGTACTTGAATTAATGGTATTGATTTAGGTGTACGAAAATAGGCAAGCTATTTAGAATTTAGGGTAATTTAATAAAAAAGGCTCTGACATAAATATGTCAGAGCCTCAATATTATTTTTTTACCCTTAATTAATAAGGAGTTTCTTTTTTACATCATTCATCAAATCGTTGGTATGGGTAGTAACCAATACACCCAATCCTTCTGAACTATCCAAAACATAATCATACCCTTTGGCTTTTGCAACTTCATTAATTGCAGTTTTTGCTTTGGTATAAATTGGCATATACAGGGTTTCTTTCTTTTTCATCATATCCTGTTCTGCTGTTTGGCTAAATTGCTGGATATCGGCTTGTAAAGCTTCTAATTTACTTTTCTTTACTTCCATTACTATTGGCAATGAAATGGTATCGGCTACATACTCTTGATACTTTGTTTGAAGTTCGGACTGCATGGTTTCTAATTGAGCGCGTAATTGACCTTCGTGGTCTTTTAATTTTTTTTCAAAATCCTTCATTTCTGGCATTAAATTCATCAATTCAGATGAATTAATATGCGCGATTTTGCTTTGTCCATTGGCTCCAATGAACATAGCCACGGCGGCAAATACGGTTAAAATTGATCGTTTCATTTAGTTTTTATTTTATTTAAGTTATTATTAATCTTTAGAAGGCAATCCTCCACCACCTGCAGGTGGTAAATCTGTTTTTTGTTTCTCTTTAACCTTATTCTTTTCTTCTTTTGTTGGGGCAACACCGAGTGAAGTTAAAACATTATCACTCTTGTCATATTTAGCATTGCTATAAAGCATTGTCATATCGCTTGACTTATCAAAAATAAAATCTAATACTTCATCCTTCGCTATTTTCTGAATGGCTTCAAAAACTTTATCTTGAATTGGTTTTACTAATACTTGTCGTTTTTTGAACAATTCACCTTCGTATCCAAATTTATCTTGTTGGAATTTTTTAGCATCCTTTTCTTTAGTGATAATATCATCCTCTCTTTGCTTTTGCTGATCGGCAGTTAAAAGTATTTTTTCAGCCTGATATTCTTTGTATAACTTATCAATATCCTCATACTTTTGATCTACCTCTTTTTGCCAATTCTCAGCTATTTCATTAAGGTTTTTTTGAGCAGATTTATAATCTGGAAGCAAGGAAAGAATATATTCGGTATCGACATAAGCAAATTTTTGAGCGTAATTACTCAAAGGGATGAGTGTAAAAAGCATGAATGTAAACATCACCTTTAATGCTACTGATTTACTCATTAGGCTAGTCGAATGACTTAGAAAAATTCTTTTAATTGAATTCTTACGGATAATTTCTAGTTTCATAATCATTTTATTTTAAGTTATCATCACTGCATACAATTCCTTTTCCTAAAAAATAACACCTTATAAAATAAGTGGCAAACATACATAATTTTCAGGGGCTACAAAAAAAATATTACGGCAAATTAACCAATTATTTTTGAAGATAATTATGGACACCTAGTG
>CANMPY010000140.1 GCA_947499775.1 Bacteroidota bacterium
GTTCTAGGTTTTCGATATCCGAATTTAATAAATCGGGAAGCTTCATTTTTCCTTTCACGGGGTGAGAGGCTAAATGTGATCCAATTGTAAAAAGGACTTCTTGAATTTCTTGAAACAATACATTTCGTTTAATGTCTTCAATATTTCTAACACATCCAATCCATGAATTCAGTTCATCGATGGTGCCGTAAGCCTCTATGCGTAAATCCGATTTTTTAACCCTTACCCCACCAATCAATGAAGTGTTGCCTGTATCGCCCGTTTTTGTGTAAATTTTCATTTATCGTGTACACTTATAAACTAATATAACCAAGGCAACACAAAACATGAGTATGGATAGTTTGTTTATTCCATGCATGGTTTTTAAATAGGAATTTGTATACGCATTTTTGTCTTTCTTAAAGGTGATATACATCCAAATTTTTCTAAGTATTTCCATATTTTTAAAGCTTTTTAAACTGTTCAATTTTTTTAAAGTTCCAAACTTTCTAAAAGGTTTAATCTTTACCCTTATAATAGGTCTTTCCCAATATCCGTTCGGTAATTCATTCCTTCAAAATTAATATTCTTTATGCTTGAATAACTTTTATCCAAAGCCTCAATCATGGTTTCACCAAATGAACTTACCGCCATAACCCTTCCTCCGTTTGATTTTAATATACCATCACTTATTTTGATACCCGCATGAAAAACAATACTGTTGGTTACCGTACCTATTTCAATAGGTTTTCCTTTGGTATAATCGCCAGGATATCCACCAGCAACAAGCATTATTGTGGTGCAATAGCGTTGGTCAAATTGCGGCACAATTTCTGAAAAGCTTCCAGTTTTTGCTTTATTAATTATTTCACTAAAGCTGTTTTTTAGGCGGGGCAATACCACCTCGGTTTCGGGGTCGCCCATTCGGCAGTTGTATTCAATCACAAACGGATTGCCATCTACATTTATCAAACCAAAGAACACAAATCCTCTGTAGTGGAACGATTCGTTTTGCAATCCATTCATGGTTGGTTTAACAACCTGTTCAATTACTTTATTTTTAAAAGTATCATCTACAAATGAAACAGGAGATACAGCTCCCATTCCTCCCGTATTGGGGCCGGTATCGTTTTCGCCTATGCGTTTGTAATCTTTGGCTTCGGGCAATAAAATATAGTCTTTTCCGTCGGTAATGGCAAAAAATGAAACCTCTATTCCCTTTAAAAATTCTTCAATTACAATGGTACTGCTAGCTTGTCCAAATTGTCCTCTAAGCATTTCGTCTACACAATTTTCAGCTTCGGCTAGTGTTTCAGGAATAACAACTCCTTTGCCTGCTGCCAAACCGTCAGCCTTTATAACATAAGGCGGTTTCATTGTTTTTAAAAAAGCCTTAGCTAATAATTCTTCTCCTTTTTTAAAGGATTCGTATCGAGCGGTAGGGATATTATATTTTACCATAAATTTTTTGGCAAAATCTTTACTTCCTTCTAATAATGCACCTGTTTTGTCAGGACCAAAAACATAGATGTGTTTTAATGATTCAAGGTTTTCAAAATAATTTCGTATTCCATCCACTAATGTTTCTTCGCTGCCAGGCAAAAGCGTATCGATGGAGTGGCTAATACAAAAATTGCCAATAGCTTCGAAATCTTTAAGAGACAGATCAACATTGGTGCCATATTTTGCGGTTCCTGCATTGCCGGGGGCGATAAAAATATTTTCAGTCGAAATTTCCTGTGCCAGTTTCCATGCAAATGTACATTCTCTTCCGCCTGAGCCTAGTATTAAAATACGCATAATTTTTCTGCAAAAATAGATTTGAAAATTTGAAAATTTTGAGATTTGAAAATTAACTTAATATAAATAATAATTAGTGTACAAATAGAGGTGACTTTTTTATGCCTCCGGCATATACTAATTTTAAGCTAATCGTTTGAATTTTATAGTTTATAAAACTTTTGTGCTTCATGCTCCCGTTTATTGCTTTGGCCAGAGGCCAGATTGAAAGTCACTTGCGGGATAATAGCGCCAGCGTGGCAATAACAATCAAAGCATGATGGGTACTTCCCCAATAAAAAATTGGGGCAAGCTGCTGTTTTTAGCATGGCGGCTATGGAATGCTGCCCTATATAATGCAGCAAGGATTTTTGGCTGTATATGGTTCGGACATATTGCTATCAACTTTGCATAAACAACTCCAAACTTTCTACGATATTTGCACAATTATTTTTTGGAACACAATTTGAGTAAAATAGACCTATGATAGCAACCCTAGTAAAAAGCATAACTAACCTTTTTGGAAATAAGTCGGAACGCGATGTAAAAGATTTGTGGCCAATAGTTGCTGAAATCAACACGCATTTTGAAAGCTATGCCACATTAAGCAATGACGCATTACGCGCTAAAACACAAGAGTTTAAACAGCGAATTGCCGAATATTTAACAGATATTAATAGTCGAATAGAGGCCTTAAAAACAGAAGGCGACCATTTAAATACCGAAGAAATAGGACGCAAGCATGAGGTTTATGATCAAATTGATAAATTAGATAAGGATAAAGATCAGCGCCTTGAAGAAATATTAAAAGAACTTTTGCCCGAAGCTTTTGCTGTGGTAAAAGAAACAAGCAGACGATTTTCGGAAAATTCTGAACTAGAAGTAAGCATTTCTCAGATGGATAGGGAATTAGCCATTAAAGAGGATTTTGTTGAGATACGCGGAACGAATGCCATTTATAAGAACTCATGGAATGCTGCTGGATTAACGGTTAATTGGAATATGGTACATTATGATGTACAGCTAATCGGAGGTATGGTATTGCATTCGGGTAAAATATCGGAAATGGCCACTGGCGAAGGAAAAACATTAGTGTCAACGCTGCCTGCCTATCTTAATGCATTGGGTGGTAGAGGGGTGCATATTGTAACGGTAAATGATTACTTGGCAAGGCGCGACTGCGAGTGGAATGGGCCACTTTTTAAGTTTCATGGATTAAAAGTTGATTGCATCGATTATCATCAGCCTAATTCTCCTGAAAGGCGCAAAGCCTATCAAGCCGACATCACTTATGGTACCAATAATGAATTTGGTTTTGATTATTTGCGCGATAATATGTGCCATGATCCGGAGGAATTAGTTCAACATAAGCATCATTTTGCAATGGTAGATGAGGTGGATTCAGTATTAATTGACGATGCCCGAACCCCTTTGATAATTTCGGGACCGGTACCAAAAGGCGATCAGCATGAATTTGCCAATTTGAAACCAAGGATTGAAAAAATTGTAGAAGCGCAAAAAAAATATGTCAGTTCGGCTGTATTAGAAGCAAAACGATTAATAGATGCGGGAGATGAAAAAGGGGGAGGATTGGCATTACTAAGGGCCCAAAGAGGATTGCCCAAAAACAAAGCGTTAATTAAATATTTTGGCGAAACGGGTATTAAGTCCATTTTTACAAAATCAGAAAGTTATCATTTACAAGATCAACAGCGCGAAATGCCAAAAGCTGATGCTGAACTCTATTTTACAATAGATGAGAAAAATAATAGCATTGAATTAACGGATAAAGGCATCGACATGATAACGTCGTCAAGCGAGGATAAACATTTTTTTATATTGCCAGATGTGGGTTCTGAAATTGCTGAAATTGAAAAGTTGGTGCTTGATGAAAAAGAAAAATCCATAAAAAAGGAAGAGTTGATGCGAGAATTCTCCATAAAATCGGAACGCATTCATTCCATTAATCAACTGTTAAAAGCCTATACCCTTTTTGAGCGCGATATTGAATATATTGTTGTTGATGGTAAAATAAAAATTGTAGATGAGCAAACGGGAAGGGTTTTGGACGGTAGGCGGTATTCTGATGGTTTACACCAAGCTATAGAGGCCAAAGAAAATGTTAAGGTTGAAAATGCTACTCAAACATTTGCCAGTATCACCTTGCAGAATTTTTTCAGAATGTACCATAAGTTAGCCGGAATGACAGGTACTGCCGAAACAGAAGCTGGAGAACTTTGGTCTATTTACAAATTAGATGTAGTTGTTATTCCTGCCAATAAACAAATAACGCGAAGTGATAAACAAGATTTAGTATATAAAACTAAGCGGGAAAAATACAATGCCGTTATTGATGAAATCGTAGATTTAACGAGTAAAGGTCGTCCGGTTTTGGTTGGAACTACTTCGGTTGAAATTTCAGAATTGTTAAGTAAAATGTTGTCGATGCGCAAAATAAAACACAATGTTTTAAATGCAAAACAACATCAACGTGAAGCTGATATTGTAGCTGAAGCAGGGCACGCCTCATCGGTAACCATTGCCACCAACATGGCAGGAAGGGGCACGGACATAAAATTAGGAATAGGGGTAAAAGAAGCAGGTGGTTTGGCCATTATAGGTACCGAACGCCATGAAAGCCGACGCGTAGACAGGCAGCTTCGCGGTAGGGCAGGACGACAAGGTGATCCAGGTAGTTCTCAGTTTTTTGTAAGTTTAGAAGATGATTTGATGCGCTTATTTGGGAGCGAACGCGTTTCTAAAATAATGGATAGATTTGGATACAAAGAAGGGGAAGTTATTCAGCACTCCATGATTTCGAAAACAATTGAACGTTCGCAGAAAAAAGTAGAACAAAATAATTTTGGCACGCGTAAACGCTTGCTCGAATACGACGATGTAATGAATAAGCAACGAACGGTCATTTACGCCTTGCGAAAAAATGCATTATTTGGCGATCGGTTATCGGTTGATTTAAATAATATGCTTTATCAATGGTGTCACGAAAAGACCATTCAAATGAAAGAAGAAGCGAATTATGGGGATTATAAAATGGAAATTTTACGCAATATGGCCTATGATCCGGAGGTTTCGGAAGAGGATTTTAATAAGCTCAAAGACGAAGAATTATCTGAAAACTTATTTGATTCGCTCAATGCACATTATGTAAATAAATCAATGCATATAAGGCAATCAGCTGTTTCTGTTTTCAAACGCATGCAAGCTGAAAAGAACGGACAAATAGAAAATATAGTGGTTCCGTTTACCGATGGCGTAAAAACATTAAATGTTGTGTCAAATGTTGTTAATACACTAGCTTCGGATGGTCGTGAATTGATCGTTAATTTTGAAAAATATGTAACCTTATCGAGTATTGATGAGCATTGGAAAGAGCATTTGCGAGAGTTAGATGATTTAAAGCAAGCTGTAGCTACAGCTTATTTAGAACAGAAAGATCCTTTATTAATTTATAAGCAAGAATCGTTTAATTTATTTGGCGAAATGATTTCGACCTTGAACCATGAAATTCTTACCATGATTTTTAAAGGGTTTATTCCAAATAGCAATGAGGATGATTTGCATGAGGCCAGGCAATTGAGGCAAAAGACCGATATGAGTCGATTAAAAACAACCCGCGACGATGTTGGTCAGCCTAATCCAAACCAACAAGCGATTAATCAATCTGCGCCTCAAGCTATACACCAAAATCCTTTAATTGCAGGACCCAAGGTTGGAAGGAATGATGCATGCCCTTGCGGTAGCGGACAAAAGTTTAAAAAATGCCACGGAAAAGAAATTGCATAAATTAGGAGGTATGAAATATATTATGTTAGGCTTAGTAATTTGTATGTGTTGCAGCTCACTTTTGGCGCAAGGCAAGATTGAAATAGTAGCGGACTCGCAATTATATGAAGTGGTAAAAATACGCCACGAACGAAAGAAAGCCGCCGATGCCAAACCCGACACATTACAAGTTCAGGGTTACAGGGTTCAGGTTTTTTTTAGCAACGACCGAAAAAAGGCTTACGCTATGCGCGATAAAGCGATTAGGTTATATCCC
>CANMPY010000141.1 GCA_947499775.1 Bacteroidota bacterium
GACAAAGAAAAATTGCTTTTTTCCTTTCGAATAAAAAATTTCAAGAACCGATCTAAAAGCGCTAATGAAATTCAATAGGCCTATATTATTTTATTAAGGAAAGAAGGTAGGTTCCATATCCGCTTTTGGTGAGCGGTTCGGCCAATGCCTTCAGCTCTTCTTTTGTGATAAAACCCTTGCGGTATGCCACTTCTTCGATACATCCAATTTTTAATCCTTGGCGTTCTTCAATAACATGAACAAATTGGCCAGCTTGCATTAACGAAGCAAACGTTCCTGTGTCAAGCCATGCGGTTCCTCGTCCTAAGACAGCAACTTTCAACTTTCCGTTTTTTAAATAATATTTATTAATATCGGTAATTTCGTATTCGCCTCTATTAGAAGGTTTTAGTTCTCTCGCGATTTTAACAACATCATTATCATAAAAGTATAGACCCGGAACCGCATAATTCGACTTTGGATTTGCTGGCTTTTCTTCAATGCTTATGGCCGACATTGAGGTATCAAACTCAACCACACCATAGCGCTCAGGGTCAGAAACATGATAGGCAAACACCATGCCGCCATCTGGATTATTGCTTTCTTCTAATAAATCTTGAAGTGTGCTTCCGAAAAAAATATTATCCCCTAAAATCAATGCCACTTTATCGGTTCCGATAAATTCGGCACCAATTACAAAAGCTTGAGCCAATCCATTGGGTTCATGTTGAATTTTGTACTGAAAATTGCAACCTAATTTTTTACCATCACCCAATAATTTTTCAAAATGAGGTAAATCATGAGGGGTGCTAATAATCAAAATATCTTTTATGCCTGCCGTCATTAATACCGAAAGCGGGTAATAAATCATGGGTTTATCGTAAACAGGCATCATTTGTTTACTCATGGCCAAGGTTAGTGGATGTAGACGTGTGCCAGAACCTCCGGCCAATATTATACCTTTCATAATTAGAAAACAAAATTACACTAAAAGGTCAAAAAATATTTCAACATAAAGATATTTCACTCATGGCAAAAGATTCCTCTCTCGCCAAGGGCGAGACCGAATGACAACTCCAAAAAGAAATCCCCCAACCTCAACCTCAATCTAAACCTAAATCTAAACCTCAACCTCAATCTTATCCTTTAACCTTCCCCCTTTATTATCTACTTTTGTCACTCAAAATAATGTCGGTTACCCTTAATCAAATTAAAGCACCCATATCCTCTGAACTTGAGGTGTTTGAAAAAAAATTCAGGGAAAGTATGAAAAGCCGAGTCGCTTTGTTCGATGTCATAATGAGCTACATCGTTAAGCGCAAAGGCAAACAAATGCGTCCTATTTTTGTATTGCTATCTGCTAGGTTATTTGGACCAATAAGTGATAAATCGTATCGCGGTGCTGCATTAGTAGAACTGTTGCATACCGCTACTTTGGTGCACGATGATGTGGTGGATGTATCCTTTACACGTCGCGGTTTTTTTTCGATTAACGCCTTATGGCAAAATAAAATTGCCGTTTTGGTAGGCGATTATCTGCTATCTAAAGGATTGCTTCTTGCTCTAAAAAATAAAGATTTTGATTTATTAACCATTTTGTCGGAGGCAGTTGAAGCAATGAGCGAAGGGGAATTGTTGCAATTAGAAAAAGCAAGGCGCTTAGATATTACCGAAGACATCTATTTTGATATTATCTCTAAAAAAACTGCTTCGCTTATTGCAAATTGTTGCGCAATTGGCTCTGCGTCGGCAGGTGCCGATAGCCTTGATATAACCAAAATGCATGAATTTGGAATGAAAGTTGGAATTGCTTTCCAAATAAAAGATGATTTGTTCGACTATGGTAGCGACGATGTAGGAAAACCTTTGGCTATCGACATCAAAGAACGCAAAATGACCCTGCCCCTAATTTACGCCTTAGGAAAGGCCACGTATTTGGAAAAGCGAAAAATCATGAGCATTATCAAAAACAATAATAATGATAAAAAAAAGGTGGCCTATGTGTTAGATTTTGTAAAACATATGGGAGGCATTTCTTATGCCACCCAAAAAATGATTGACTATCAAAACGATGCTTTAAAGATATTAGAATCATTTACTAAGCCAAATGAAAGTATTCACTTGAAAAATTTGGTTGAATATGTAGTAGGAAGAAAACATTAAACCCACGGCAATAAAAAAGCATAACCCAACCATGAATTATGCTTTAAAATTTAGAGTTATTAATATTTATAGTTTTACTTCTGTTTCCCAGCCTTGGTCTGTTTTCTTAATGTTTAAACCAACATCACAAAATATTCCATTTACGACCAACGGCAATCTTGAGTTGTTAAATCCTAAACTTTCCAAATAGACATACGTTTCACGTTGGGTTTCAAAGAATTTGTGTTCAACCTTTGGAGCACATTCAACTTGATGTGCTGTTGCGGCAACAGGTGTATAAAGGGTATTTTTTAGCTCTACCACCCTAGCCTTTATTAATTCGATAAAGCGTTCGTCGGCATCGGCAGGAACAGTAAGGGTAATTATACGTTGATTGTTTTTGCCCAACCAAAATCTAGAACGGCAAGAGCTACCGCAATATTTTGCATCATTCCTGTTAGCCATAAATTCAATACCACAACATTGGCATGTTGATTTAGGTTTTGAATACATTTGTTTTTTTAATACAATTACTTCCTCCATGTCGTTAAATTTTACTGCGAGCAAAGATTGGTGATTTATAAGAGTATTATAAAACGGTTAATAAACAGGTGTTTTATTTAATGGACAGGGTGATATTTTGAGATCAGAGCAAAGATAGCAGACCCTAGCTTATACTTGATAAGCGAACAATATGCTTTCCTAAAAATCAATAGCGTCCTAAATAAATTTTGATTTATTTTCGATTGAGTAAGCATAATGGTGCTTTACATGAATTTTTTAAATTAAAGGGATGGTTTAAGTCAATGGAATTCTTTTCATTTTTTTATTCACTTCTTTATGTTCATGTCAATGGTGTTCATGAACCTTCGGTTTCTTTAGATAAAAAAACGAAACAAAAAAATCAAGAACGAAATCCAACCTTGTTTTTTTTCTTGCCGCACTAGGCCAGCCGCCACCGAGCCAAAAAAAAACACGGTTCGCACATTTCGTTCACATCCGCCCCACTGATAACTTTGGATGAGTAAGTATTAAATAATTAGGACACGCTATCCTAAAAATCTATTTTTTATAATGCCTTTATTTCAGAAACCAACTTGGTTAAGGTTCCTTTTGCATCGCCAAAAAGCATAGATGTTTTGGGCTGGAAAAATAATTCGTTTTCAATACCGGCGTATCCTGCTTTCATACTCCGTTTCATTACAATAATATTTTTAGCATTTTCTACATCCAAAATCGGCATACCATATATTGGACTGCTCGGATCGGTTTTGGCTGCAGGGTTAACCACATCATTAGCTCCAACGACTAATACAACATCGGTAGTAGAAAACTCAGGATTGATATGTTCCATTTCTATCAATTTATCATAACTCACATTACTCTCGGCTAGCAATACATTCATATGACCAGGCATACGGCCTGCTACAGGGTGAATGGCATATTTAACACCAACCCCTTCTTTCTCCAATATTTCTTCCAACTCATGGCATACATGCTGGGCTTGTGCTACAGCTAATCCATACCCTGGAACAATTATTACATTATTAGCATATTTTAAAAGTATGGCTGTATCGCCAACATTTATTTCGCGAACATGTCCGCCCGATAAACTTGTAGTTGATTCGCCATTGCCTCCGCCTCCTCCAAAATTACCTATAAGTACATTAGTCAAACTTCTATTCATGGCCTTACACATCACCAAGGTTAGGAGTGTACCGGCACTTCCAACTAATATACCACCCACCAACATCACTTTATTGTCGTATAAAAATCCACCCATGGCTGCGGCAACTCCTGTAAATGAATTAAGGAGTGATATTACAACAGGCATATCGGCACCTCCAATTGGCATTACAAATAATATTCCGTATAAAACCGAAAGGCCCCAAATGGCATAAAAATAAGTTATCGTTTCTGGAGGTCCTACCATAATAGTATAGCATGTTATTCCAAGTATTAATAACAGCAATCCTATATTTACTACCTGTTGAAGTTTTAAGGTTTTGTCGCCTAAGTGGCCACTTAATTTGCCCCAAGCCACTAAACTGCCAACAAACGATATACTTCCAATTATTAGTCCAAGCATAATAATAAGTAAGTGACCTTTTGGCAAGGCTCCTATTTCATGGTTATGGGTTAAATGTGTAAATTCAACTGCCGAAATAAGCATGGCACATGCGCCTCCCATTCCGTTAAAAAGACTTACCATTTCTGGCATTTTGGTCATTTTCACTTTTTTAGCCGAAAGGGTTCCTAATAGCGTTCCTATTATTAAGCCACCAAAAATCCACCCATAGTTCGAAATTTTAATTCCTTCGTAAAGAAAAATTGTTCCTAAAATTGCTATAGTCATTCCAAAAGCAGCAATAAGATTTCCTTTACGTGCCGTATCAGGTTTGCTAAGCATTTTTAGCCCTATCATAAACGATATAGAGCCTACTAAATATATAAGTTGTAAAATTTCTTTGTTCATTTTTTCTTTTTAAACATTTCCAACATTCTATCTGTAACCACAAATCCACCTACCACATTTAAAGTTCCAAGAATTACCGAAATAAAACCTAAAATGATAGCAAACGTTGATTCGGCTTGGCCCATAATAATAATGGCTCCAATGATAACCACACCGTGTATTGCATTAGCTCCGCTCATAAGTGGAGTGTGCAAAACGGATGGCACTTTTTCAATTAATTCAACCCCCACAAATATCATTAAGATAACGAGGTAAATAATTTGAATATTTGAGTTTATAAATTCTAACATGCTTTGGTTTGTTTTAATTTGATAAGATTATACCATCTTTTGTTATAACTGTTCCCTTGGTAATTTCCTCTTCCATATCCCATTTAAATCCCTCGGCGGTAGACAAATGATTTAAGAATGTAGCCATGTTTTTTGCATAAAGTTCGCTAGCAACATTAGCTAAAGATCCAGGTAAATTCGAAATCCCTACCAATTTAACCCCGTGTTTTACAACAATCTGATCTAATTCGGTAAGTTCACAGTTTCCTCCTTGTTCAGCGGCCATATCCACAATTACGGCTCCAAATTTCATTTGCTTAACTTGCTCTTCGGTAATTAATACGGGGGCTTTTCGTCCTGGAACTAAGGCAGTAGTAATAACTAAATCGGCTTGAAATAAACTCTTATTTACGGCTTCTTTTTGTTTGGCTAAATAATCGGCCGAAGCTTCTTTGGCATACCCTCCCTCGCTTTGCACGGCTGCTCCTTCTACTTGTATAAATTTAGCACCTAAACTTTCGGCTTGCTCTTTCGTTTCGGCTCTCACATCGGTAGCCTCAACTACCGAACCAAGTCTTTTGGCTGTAGCTATTGCTTGTAATCCAGCTACACCTATTCCAAAAATTAATACTTTGGATGGTGTTATTGTTCCAGCGGCAGTCATCATTAAAGGGAAAATTTTACTCATTTCATTTGCTCCAAGAATAACAGCTTTATAGCCCGCAAGATTTGCCTGAGAACTTAACACATCCATACTTTGCGCCCGTGATATACGTGGAATTGCATCTAAACTTATGGCAGTTACTTTTTTTGCTGATAATTTCTCAATTAATTCAGGATTAGATTTGTGCAAAAGCATGCTCATCCATATGCAACCTTCGTTAAGTTGTTCAATTTCAGAATCTGATGGTGCATTTATCCTAAGAATTACCT
>CANMPY010000142.1 GCA_947499775.1 Bacteroidota bacterium
GAAAAGTTTAAAATTCGATATACCTATATAGCTTTGCCAATTTATATTGACTTTACCGATTTAGGTCCTGATTTTGATAATTTTTCTATTCGGGCTTCTATTTCACCCAATCTCAATATTTTATCCAAGGACAATAAAGGCTATGGTTGGGCCAAAACCGAGATTAAACCTTTTGAACTTAGTGGAAGTATAGGGGTTGGCTATAAAATTAATGATGAGTTTGGGTTTATTCTTCGCCATGAAAATAGCTTGCTTTCCATCGGAAAACCTGTAAATAATACTTATTATAATATCAACAGACGCGGATTGTATAACCGCCTTGTTTCCTTTATTTTTAGTTATAATCTTTAAATATATACTTACGGAAAATTGCTATAGTTTAATTTTAATTCCGAATGGAAAAAAACTAGCTGATGAATAATTCGAATAGGTCGACACATTAATTGGTGAAAAATATCCCCTATTTGAAGGCAGTAGAATAATTAATGGTGAAGTTTCAATAAACAAGCGATTACTTAAGCGAATATTTAAGGTCATGCTCGCATTCACAACCGGGCCTATTTTGTTATTCGAATCCCAATTTACGTTCATTAAACCAGCACCCACGCCAGTGGTCCAAAAAAACCGATCCTTGTAAATCTTTATTTTATAATAATGGTTGTAGCAAAATGCGCTTATATTAGAGTTTAGGTCGTTAGAATGATCGGTTGCTGCTCGGTAAAGATGTATGTTTTGTTCAAAAGAAAAGCCATGCTGCCAATGTTTAGAAATATCTTTTTGAAATTCGAAAAATAGTCTTGCTCCAAACGAATTATAGGTATTTACCGAAGCTCCCGATTGAAAAGCGATGTATTCTGATGGTTTAATTTTTGGTTGTGTATAGCCAAATTCTGAAGCTAAAAATAGGGTTAAACTAAAAATATATTTTAGCGATTTCATGCAGTTGATTTTTATTTAATAACAGTAACTGTTCCTTTTTGATAATGTGTGCTGCGATCCCAACCCGTATAGGTTACTTGCCAAATAAATACTTCTATGCCTTTTGTTTCTTCTAAATTATTACCATCCCAATCTTGCTTTTTATTCTCCGAATCGAATACTTTTTCACCCCATCGGTTATATACTTGCATGTGGTATGTTTTTACAAAAACAGGAACAAAACCCCAGGTTTCATTAAGGTCATCCTTGTTTTTTGTAAAGGCATTTGGCACATGGAGTAAAGGGGGCTGAATAAGATAAATACTATTGCTGCGACTTTGTGCTTGATGTCCACTTGGGTCTTCATTGGCCACAATGCTGTACCAATAGCCACCCCAATCGTAATCTAATTTATGATCATCGTAGTTAAATTCATTGGCAAAAACGGAAACAATTGGTCTTAATGAGCCAGTATCAACCGCGCGTTCTAACGTATAATTGATAACGCCAGCATTCCACTTGCGGTAGGGCTGCCAATCAAGCATATGGTAAAATGGCTTGCTCTGTCCCGTTAAAATAATATTGCACCCAATATTAGATTTTGCGCTCGATTGTCCGCATTTGTCATGAACTACTAATGAATAACAGAATGATTGTGATTGGACGTTTACAGATTTATCAACATAAAACGTATCGGTTCGGTTATTAAAATCGGTAACGAATTCAAAATTTAAGGTTGGAGAATTTTCACTTCTATAAATCGAATAGGAGCCAAAATCAGGTTCAGAGCTTTGAAGCCAATGTACCGATACATCCTTATTTTGAATAACTGTGGCCGTTATAACCTCGGTGGGTGGTATAGGCGATTCACTTTCTTGAACCGATGATACTTTATAGGACGGAGCTCCTGCCTTATTACATTTATTAATAACTTTTAAATAATAGCTATAGTTTAAATTTCGGCAATCGGGAGATTTTTTGTCGAGGTATTGTCCATTTCCGATTGATCTGAATGTATCTAAAGCAAGCGTGTCACCACTAGGAAATATTTTATATAATACGGTGTAACCAAAATAGGTTGAGGCAGGTAAAGCAGACCAAGATATGAATAATTCATCTTTTTTGGTAAAGACCATACAAACTGTTTCGGGTGGCGGCAATATGGGGGGAGGGGTAACCACAATTCTTATTTTTCCTGAATTGGATTTGAAATCTGGACAACCTCTATCGCTTACATCGGCTTTTATGGTAAACGTGTCGCCAGATGCATCTTGGCATTTGGGTGACCACGAAAACGTTGATATTGATTTAGCTACGCCATATTGTGTTTTAGGAAAGAGAATAAATTGATTTTCTAAATTCTGTAATGACGTGAAAACGGTATTAATTGTATCGTCATCTGGATCCGAAATGGTGTAATTGAACACTAAGGTATCAAAAGCCATAACCTTAAAAAAGGTATCTTTAAGCTGAGGTGGTTTATTTAAATTTTCAAGTGCAAATTTAAAGGCAGCATTACTGCAACGCGGGCTAATGTTTTTTTCAGCAAAAGCTCCCGTAGTGGTCGGGAAATCGCTTAAAGGACCAACTTGGCCGTCCATTGGGCAACTTGAACAAACCGATTGATAAATGACTCCCTTTTTGTCGAACCTGCTCGTTCCTCCATCAACATGGTCGCCTGTTAGATTGCCGCCAATGTAAGTGGCGTAAACCAATTTTTTTAACTCCTTTGAAAATACAATTATATAAAAATCGCTTCCGTCGGTTGTTTTTTGAAACGCATCCGAAGTTATTGGTAAGTTTTTTGTAGTACTCGAAGGAACTTCATCCGTTGTAGTTTTCCCACCCCAACATGAAATAAATACCCTATCACACTCAGCTACCATAAAGGCGTTGATGGTTATATCGGGTCTTGCATCGCCGGTGCCAAAGGTTGAACTGTATATTATATTTGTTAAGTCGGCCGAAATCATGGTTAAAAATTGACCTGTATTGCCACTGTAATACACTAACCCTTTCGGAGGAATAACACCTTCGGTTTGCCCTACCACATACACTCTGTTTTGTGCATCTAATTCTAATGAAATTATTTGATCATACTTGTCAGATCCAAAATAGGTGGCCGTAAGTAAGGTTTGTCCATCGCCCGATATTTTTGCAACATACCCATCTGCTTTGCCTCCTTTATAACTTGGGTTAATTGTGCCTGATGTATTTGTAAACCCATTTCCACCCGTTCCACCTGAAATATAAATATCGCGTTTGCTATCAAAATCGACGCTGTAAATGCTTGTGCTTTTATCTCCACCAACATAACTTGACCACAATAAATTTGATGCATTGGCCGAGAATTTAAAAATAAGCCCTTGTTGAATCCCATTCGGATTGGTTTGTTTAAACCCATTCTTTATTTCAATATCATCGCTTAAGGTAGACATTACGCCTAGTATTGATCCATCGGTGTCGCATATAACATCACCTCTAAAGTTATCGGCATAAAAGTAGCGCGTAGTCCCAGATTCATTAAGGCCATCATTTTTTGAACCTCCAAAATACGTTGATCCAATAAGCGCGCTGCCATCGTAATTTAATTTGGTAATTATGATGTCTGAACCTGTACTTTTCATAGATGAATGGGCATTGGCAGCTACTGGATAGTCATATGAAAATGTTGAACCTAATATTACCAAGTTATTCGCATTGTCTATTACCAAGCTATGAGGATAATCATTGTTTGAACCTCCAATATAAGTGGCATACATAAGATTTTTGCCATCGGCCGAATATTTACTAATGGTTATATCGCAAGGAAAGGTATAGTAAATGTTAGGGTTTGATGATGTGCCTCCATTATACGTTTGGTCAAAAGCACCTGCAGTAGTTGGATATTTCCCATTAGGAATTTGTGAATAAGCCGAGGTTGTAATTCCACCTGCATATAAATTACCTTGGTTGTCGTAGGTAGCCGTAAACCCGAAATTATCGGCGGTAGTACCCGAATAAGTTGAAAATATCAATTTAGGGTCGATAACAAGGGTTGCATTTGAAGCCTTAAAATTAGAGGGAATATTATCGAACGATAGGGTTGTGCCCTCCAATTTCATTTTCACCTCAATGGTTTCATGGGTATTTGCACCACTCAAAATATAACTTACGGGTATGGTTTCGGAATAGGTTATTACAGAGGTTACGATTTGTAAAGCATGATCAATGATTTTAAGTGAGGATGCTCCATTATATTTTATTTTGATTAACTCGGGATTACTTCCAGGATGGCAAATGAAATTATACTTCAGTTCTAAGCCATTAGAAAGCAGTTCTAAATCAATATTAGAATAGAGATTTTTTATAAGCAATTTATTCCATAACCTTACATTCGAAGCCCATTTGGATTTATCTTTTCCTAAAAAATAATTGTATTTGGTGAGTTGCTCTGCATGTTCAGAGATATTTTTAGAACTGATTTGCCCTCCAATAAATTGCTGTTCAATGCTGTGGTAGTTTATTTTCGACTCATTTGAATTAGACTTTCTAAGCAAAGGTGTTCGTTTGTTATGCCCGTGGTGTGCTGATTCATATAAATCTTGAAACTTTAAGTTATCGTAAAAAAGGTAAGAAATACCCTGTTCCGAAATCAATACATTGCCCGAAAAAATTGGTTTGGTATATAGAATTTTAGGATCTAACTGCCCTTTGTTTTCAATAAACTGGGCATTTGCAGAGAGAATGCAAAATGCCCCAAAAAAGAAAATACTAATTTTTAGCGGGATTAATTTCTTCTGTATTAACTTAAAAATCATTAATTTCCTTTACAAATAGACGCAATTATTATTACAATCGTTTGACCAATTTAATATAATGTCAAAATTATTACCTTCTACGGTTGGTAATCAAATAGTTTTACGGAGTAATAATATGTTTTGTTACCTGTAAGTTTAACAGTTACATCTATTTTATCGCCTTCTTTTAATTGGGTTGAACTAAAATCAGGTGTCCAAACCAAGGTAGGTAAACCATAACCTTCCACAACATTTTCAAGTTTCAATTTTAGAGGTACTTTATTTAAAGTCATGGTTACTGTAGCATCTTTTAGGTTGGCATACATGCTAAAGGACCATTTTTTAAAAATAAACATTTTATGGATATATCCATCGTATGGCCAAGCGATAAAATTAGCTGAATAATAGAGCGTGTCACGCGGTCGTGAATTGTCGAGTGCCCAAAGTACACATTTTGATTTGGTGCTTCCATGTCCCCAAATCATGCTAAACGGATACAACATCCATCGCCTATTGCCGAGTGTTGGGTGAGTTTGGTCGGCAAGAAATGATGTAACAGCTAAGGCGTTTGTCGCATTTTGAGTTAACAAACTATATTTAGCTGCTTCTGCAGCTTCAGCGCTATAACAGGTCCATATTTTAGGAATTTCATGGCTCAATTTATTATTGCTTTCCATTGTTAAAGCTGCGCGCTGGCACCAATCATTGAGTTGAGAATCTAAATAAATGGGAGGTACTCCTGCATTTACTCTAAAATAATTAATTCGGTTCTCAACCTTTTGTTGAATGTAATTTGGAACTACGCCTTTGTCGCAAAGTTTGACGTTTCCATTCCATTCGTATTCTGAGATGGTTTTTGTTCCATCTTTTATAGTTGCAATTCGGGAATTGAAATAATTGAGTTTAAAATTTTCTTTGCCAATAGCAAGTTCTAATTTGTCAAGTTTTGGATCCGTGGCGTCTTTTATTTTTTCAACCTTTAAAATTTGAGATGCTTTTAAGAGTTCACCTTCAATAATATAGGCATTTAGCAAGGCATAAAGATTATCCTTGTAAATACTTTTAAAT
>CANMPY010000143.1 GCA_947499775.1 Bacteroidota bacterium
ATAGTTTTGTTTTTTAAGATTCTGATTTTCTACTTTTAAACCTACAATTTCAATTTCTCTTCGTTTTATTACCCGTTCTATTTGGTAAACAATTTTATTGGACTCAAAGGAATCTTTAGGCGATAAATTTGTTGCCAATTTAAGGATGGTAAAACAGCTATCAAGCCGCCTTACTTTCTTGGCATATTCTCGGCTTTTATCTTGAAATCGATTAACAGATTTTAAGAGTTCAATATGAAAACTTATTGAAGCCATAGCCAATGGAGAAAATTGATGTGGGTTTTTACTATAATATTTAATTTGAGCTTCGGTACCCGTTACTAATTTCTGAATTGAATCGCTGCTTAGCTGTGCGTATAAAGGCAAACAACTTTTCATAACGGTGAGAATTAAAATAAAACGTACCATAAAGGGTTGAATTAGTGTACATTTCTTAACAGTTTTATTCTATGGTTTAGTATAGAAAGTGAATAAAATAAAAAAACCTGCTCGATTACGAGCAGGTTTTTTTGGGTATAGTAAATAATTTTAGTTTTAATCGAATGATTTGTTTGAGCCTAAAGCTACACGTTGAACGTTTTCAACATAAGGAGCGCTGATACTTTTGAAATAAACGAAAGCGGTTACTTCATATCCTGCAGGGTCAACACCTGTCATATCACATTCTAAATTGTATTCGCTTAATGCACCTGCAGCCATTCCTTCGGAAGCTACTAATGTGCCAGTCATAGTGTTTAATGATTTCATAAGCACATTGTGGTGAATATAATTTTTGATAGGGTTACCTTTATTATATAATGCGTGAGTAGAAGTTCCGTTGTATCCGTTAGCTTGATCCCAACCTGAACCTAATCCAGTCATAGTTTTTTGAGTTAAATAGGCAACTACATAATATTTGCCAGCTGGCAAAGCAACTTTACCTACTCCAAGTTTTACTTTAACTGAGAATTTATTTCCAGTTTTTACAGAAGCATCTATAGATAAACCACATTTAGCATCTTCTCCCATAACACCAGTAGCTTTAGCATCCCAATTAGAACGGGTTTCGCATTTACCACCAATACGGTTTATCATACCAGTTGGATTACCTGCAGAATAAGCGTCAGAAAACACTTTGCTTTCGTCTCCAGCCATCATATCAGCACCTTGGTAAAGGTTGTGCATAGCAACAGCATAAACATTATTAGGACCAAATTTAGTTACTAATTTGTCAGCATATAATGGGCCATCTGGGCAATAAGGACATCCGGCACACGTAGTGTACTCAACAAGAACTTTTTGTGAATAAGTTTCAGGTGCTTTTGGTCCACCAATTGGATCATCAGTTCCTGAATCCTTGCAGGAGAAAAAAGCCATACTCACTGCGATTGCTAATACTAGTAATTTTTTCATATCAAATTTAATTTAATTTTAGAATTCAAATGTATATTTAATTTATTGATAATTCCAAATTAAATTCTCATTTTCATGTTTGATGCATAATTTTTTACCTTTGGCAGATTTACAATGACCAATTATTTGACTATCAATACCATAATTTTTGGATAATTTAATAATTTCTTCTGCTGTTTCTAGATTAGTATAAATTTCCATGCGATGGCCCATGTTAAAAACCTCAAACATTTCCTTTGAGGAGGTATCAGACATTTTTTGGATTGCATTAAATAGGGGAGGTACGGGAAGTAAATTATCTTTAACAACCTCTAATTCGGATACAAATTTCATGACTTTGGTTTGTGCTCCACCTGTGCAATGAATAATGCCGCTTATTTGTTCTCGATAATTCAATAGAACTTCCGTTAATAAAGGAGCATACGTTCGTGTGGGCGATAAAATGGCCTTACCTATAGTAACATTGGTGCCTGGTAGGATTTCGGTTAAATTATATTGACCAGTATAGAAATAATCGCTATCGGCTAAGGAATCATAACTTTCTGGAAAAAGCGACTTATACGATCCATTTAACATATCATGTCGTGCAGACGTAAGGCCATTGCTACCCATGCCGGCATTATATTCATTTTCATAACTTGCCTGTCCATAAGATGACAAGCCTACAATTACATCGCCAGAAGATATATTAATTTCAATTACATCTTCGCGCTTTAGCCTTGCAGTAAAAGTTGAATCTACAATTATAGTTCTTACCACATCTCCTACATCAGCCGTTTCCCCACCCATATTATTAATGTGAATGCCATGCTCACTCATTTTCTGACAGAACTCTGCTGTGCCATTAATTATTTCGGAAATTACTTCTCCTGGTATTTTAAACTTATTTCTTCCAATTGTGCTTGACAATAAAAAATTAGTTGTTGCGCCTACACAAAGCATATCGTCCAGATTCATTACAAGTGCATCTTGTGCTATGCCTTTCCAAACACTTATGTCGCCTGTTTCTTTCCAATATAAATAGGCCAAACTTGATTTGGTTCCAGCGCCATCAGCATGCATTATGTTGCACCATTGTTCGTCATTGCCCAAATAATCAGGAGTGAGTTTACAAAAGGCATTTGGAAACAATCCTTTGTCTAGGTTTTTTATTGCATTGTGAACGTCTTCTTTTTGTGATGAAACGCCGCGTTTTAAATATCGATCAGACATGTGCTTACAAAGGTAATTCTATTTGCCATTTTATATAAAAAAACCCGTCTTATAATATAAAACGGGTTTAGTATTTTAAGTTTGGTATAATTATTCCTTTGGTTTTTTTTCCAAAAGGAGATTAGTTCCTTCTATTTTTACAGAAGTATAATTTTCAAAAATGGCATAACCGAGTATTGCTTTTTTTAATTCTCCAGTACCAACTACACATCTAACGTTGTAAAATTTAATATCACCAAATGTAATTTCTTTTACATCAAACGATTTGCTTTTTATTTTAGTTCCATCAGGCAAAGCATATGTTTTGTTACCATCAGCAAAATCAGTTATTGCTATAACTTTTCCAGCCAATAATTGTACTACGATAGCTTCGGGTATAATAATACTTGATTCTTCGGGATCGTATTCAAATTTGACCGACTTTTTGCCAACTTTTCCGCTTGTTGAATATTTTTCACGTGATAAAAGTAAAGGAATCATGTCATACTTTTCCTTCATTGCATCTTGTTCAACTTTAATGGCAGCTGGACTATTGGCTATTAAAGCATCTTTAGGCAGGTTTTTATTGTCTAATAAATATTTTTTTCGCTCGTCTTGTAAAAATGGACTAGAAACTGGCCCACCGACAAGTGCCGAATCATTAAAGCTTTTCATAATAGAGTTGGTCCACTGAAAATTGCAGTTTAAAACTTTAACTACAGCACGACGATTTTGCTGATGCTCATCTTCAGTACAAGGGGTAACTTTACCAGCTTCGCATTCGCAATGATTAACCAATTGTGATTCTCCGTATCCCATGGCGTCCAATCTGAAAGGATTTATTCCGCCTTTAATAATATAGGCTACTGCAGAGTCAGCTCGACGTTGTGAAAGCGATTTATTATAATCAAAAGGAGATCTACAGTCGGTATGTGTACCTAATTCAATCGCCATTTTTGGGTATTTCTTTAAGGTAATTATTAAATCATCTAAAACCCGCTTTGATTCGCTACGTGTAAAAATATTAGAAGAGTCAAGTCCATAATAAATTGGAAGTATAAATATATCGCTGCATTGGTTCTTTAAACAAAAATCACGCTTAAAATCTTGTGACTGCTCTAGGCCCATAGTCGTTACAAAATCTTCTTTGCTATCATAATAGTACTCTTCACGTTTTGAGGCAAATAATTCATATTTAGTATTCACTTGGATGACTGTTTTGTAAAATCCTTTTGCATCAGTATACAGCCTTATTTTTGATGAATCATGATTATTGCTTATGATTATTAAAGATTTAGCTAATGGTTTTCCGTCCTTACAGTCTGTCACAATTCCTGATAAATTAAAATTAAGGGGATCCATAAAAAACTCAAAGATATTATCATCGGCTTTTCCTCCTGGACTTCTATTTGATGAGAAATAGCCTTTTTCTTTGGTGTCGTCCATAATGATTCCAAAATCATCACCATATGAGTTAATGGGCGATTTCATATTCATTGGCTTTTCCCAATCCATTCCAACGCCTTTGCTATAAAAAATATCTAAAGCGCCAATTCCAGGATGCCCATCTGATGAAAAATAAAGGGTACCATCACTAGAAATATATGGAAATGCCTCATTTTCTTTTGTATTAATGGCAGGGCCAAGGTTTATAGGGTCGCCCCAAGTTTTTCCTCTTTTCACATAATTTACGACGTAAATATCGTGTGTATTGGTATCGCCCAATCCTCCAGGCATATCCGAAGCAAAATATAATTTTTCGCCATCAGGCGATAAAGATGGGTGCCCAAAATTTGACTTATCGTTGCAAAATGGTAATGGTTTTGGTGTAATATCCCATTCTTTTCCGCTTTTTCGTGCTTCGTATATTTTACATTTCTTTTCGTCGCCTTTTAAACCATTGCACTGGGTAAAATACATTTTTGTGAATTTTTCATCAAAGGTTACGGTTCCGTCATTATAGTCGGTATTAGCGCCTGGTACCGGAACAGCCTCGCCCCATTTTACACTGGTTTTCTTGCCTTGTGCCTCAATCATCCAAATATCACTGAATTTTCTACCAGTCCAGTTATATTGTCCTTTGCTTTCGCCACCAACCCTGTCGGAGGTAAAAACAATAGTCGATTTCTTTTTATTGGCCCATACCGGCGCATAATCATCAGATTTAATTTTTTGACCACTTGGATCATTGGCTGGTTTAAATTCGGCCACATGATACCGTGATTTTGCATCTTTCCATTTAAGGCCTAACTCGCATCCTTCAATCATAATGGCCGTATTGGGATCATCAGGTTGCATTTTCTGATATTCCTGAAATTTTAATAAAGCCTCGGTATATTTTCCGGTCATTTTTAGACACTCGCCCATTTTATAATAAAAAACAGGATCCTTGGCGCCTTTCTGTATTGCGGTAGAATACCATTTAAGGGCATTCTTATAATCGTGGTTATAATAATATGCTTGAGCAGCATTTATACTTGAAGTAAGCTTTTCTTTCTTTGTGGCCTTTGAATTTTTTGTTACCTTGGCATACATATCAGCGGCTACGGCATATTCCTTTACAGCATATCGCTTATTAGCCTCTTGCATAGATGGTCCCCCACACTGTGACGTTAGAAGCAATACTGCTAATAATGATGAATAGTAAAGCGATTTTATTATTGATTTTGACATACCCTTTTTGGCTATTTTTTTAATAATCTTCAAACATGCAGAAAAATCAACAAAAATCAAAGAATTAGCAAAAATTGATTCAATAAAAATTGAATCTAGATAGCAGCATTCTTCTTAGAGATGTTGAATATTGAATATTCTGTTAGCCCCATCCTTGAGCCTTTATGTCAAATTGCGTTCCAGATGGCGTAATGAGCTGACAAACATTAGTTTCATTAGTAGCATGCCCAATTATAGTAATATCCATATTAGATTTTATTTTTTCAAAATCAGCTTGCGCTATGGTAAATAGTAATTCATAATCCTCTCCTCCATTAAGGGCGCACATTGTTGCATCTAAATTAAATTCACTTGCCAATTGTAAGGTTTGTGTGTCAACAGAGAAACGAACAATGCTTAAATCATATTCACCAGTGTTACTCAGAATGGATTTGTTTCTGTTTTCATTAAACTGAATTTGAATGGGTTCTGTCGT
>CANMPY010000144.1 GCA_947499775.1 Bacteroidota bacterium
AATACCACCATGTTAATTGCTTTTCATTTATTTTTATTACCGTAATACCGTTATAAGTCATGGACTCATCCTTGTTTGAGGCAACAAAAACAAGAGGTTCGTGCCCTAAATTTTGCAGCGAAATGCATAGTCGATATATATAATTAGACAATCCCCCGTCATAGTTTTTTTCGGTGATAAATTCGGTTGTTGCTAAGGCTATGCGCATAATTACGATTGGCTAAGATATAAAGAATAAAAAAAAATAGTTCGCTTTGAAATATTGTTTTTATTTTGAAGCAATATTAATTTATGTGCGGCATAGCTGGAAAAATTTCTTTTAACACTTTTCAAAATAATGAATTTGAGGTAAAAAAAGCATGTGAAGCTATGGCCTATCGCGGCCCTGACAATACCAGTATTCATACCATTGGAAAGGCAACCTTAGGTCATTGCCGATTAGCCATAATTGATTTAAGCTCCAACGCCAATCAACCTTTTTATTCCGACGACAAACGGTATAGCATAGTCTTTAATGGCGAAATTTATAATTATCAGGATGTTCGAAAGCAGCTTGTTAAAGAGTTTGGGGTGCATTTTTTGACCAATTCTGATACTGAAGTTTTACTTAAAGGATATATTCTAAAAGGGCCAAAAATTTTAGATAGTTTAAGAGGAATGTGGGCATTTGTTGTTTGGGATCAACAAAAAGAGGAACTTTTTATGGCTCGTGATCGTTTTGGTGAAAAACCCTTTTTCTATAGTTTTGAAAATTCCGTTTTTACATTTGCTTCAAACCTTGCTGGATTATCAAATTTAAGGGAGCAAAATGAATTAAACCCCAAAGCCATATCTGAATTATTTGCCTATCAATATATTTCACAACAGCAATCTATTTTCAAAGGGGTGTGTAAATTGTTGCCGGCTCACTATGGTCTAATATCCAAAGATTCTATTTCACTCGTTCCGTATTGGGAAGTTAACTACCATGATAAAATAGATATTTCCTTTGAAAATGCTATGTTAAAAGTAGAGGAAATAATGCACAGCAGCATTCAGGAAAAATTAATTTCTGATGTGCCTTTGGGTTTGTTTTTGAGCGGCGGCAATGATTCGGGGTTAGTTGCTGCTATTGCATCGCAGTATAAAAAAGGAATAACCAGTGTTACTTTGGCTACCCCAAGAAACCCTGAACTTGACGAGGCTGATTATGCCAAGAGAATTGCAAAACTTCATGGCTTATCATACAATCAAGTAGACTTAGATGTGGATTGCATACAGAAACTTCCCAAATTGTTGGCCATGATTGAACCGTTTGCCGATAGCTCGCTTATTCCTACAGCAGCTGTATCCGCAAAAGCCAAACAGTTTTTAACCGTTGTATTAACGGGCGATGGTGGGGATGAGATTTTTGGAGGATATGGCATTCCTGCTCTTCTTAATCAAACTCAATCAAGTATTCTGCCTTTAGGTAAGGCCATGGATGAATTGTCGAACCGGCGATTTCAACCGGGTTGGAAATACCTACATAAAATTGCCAATAGTAAACGAATAATAAAATACGGGGGATTAGAAAGCTATTGCAATGCCATGGATTATGAACCATCCAATATTAGAAAATTACTTTTTCAACCTTCCTTTATTCACAAGCTCGAAAGCGAACAAGCCTATTTTCAAAAATCGATTATAAAAACTTCGAATGGGAAAATAAGTAGACATGACGCCATGTTAAACCTTGGTGTGAAGGGCTATTTGCCGGATGATTTTTTGATGAAAGTAGATACGGGAACCATGTATGCTTCTATTGAATCTCGTGCGCCATTTTTGGACAATCGCTTAATAGAGTTTACTTCAAAACTTAAGCCTGAAACCTTGATGCCTGGTGGGCAAGAGAAATTTTTATTGAAGAAAATTTGTGAAAAGTATTTACCAAAAGATATAGTTTACAAGAAAAAAACAGGATTTAGGATTCCAGTTAGGGATTATTTTAATACCAAATGGGCTGATATTTTGAAAGGTTTTATTAAAGAAGGAATTTCGGCCAACCTTGGTATTACAAATATAGAAGGAAGCCTAAAACTTATTGATTGGTATCAAAAATCACGTCCTTCACAGATGGAGAAACTACTTTACAGTATGTTGATATTCGAGATTTGGTTAAGGGTTTTTTACCTAAAACAAAAAACTGCAATTGAATTGTGAACGATAAAACTTTAAGAAAAGTGTAATTTTGACCTCAATTTATTTATGAAGGAAATAGTTTATAAAACAGAGAATGATTGGACCGATGACGTAACTCAAAAATTTTGGGATTATAAAGTAACTGAAAATCATCCCTATTTTACGGAAGAAGTGGGCTTAGGCATTATTAAAATGCTAAAGCAAAAGATTGAAATAAAAGGCGACATTTTAGATTATGGCTGTGGCAATGGCACATTTATAGGGTATTTGGCCAATGATTTTCCCAACAGTTCTATTTTTGGATTAGATTTTT
This sequence comes from Bacteroidota bacterium, assembly GCA_947499775.1. Taxonomy (GTDB): domain Bacteria; phylum Bacteroidota; class Bacteroidia; order NS11-12g; family UBA9320; genus JABWCE01. Next base: position 2,474 of record CANMPY010000144.1, read on the forward strand.
CTAAAGATTCGGTTACTGAGTCGAACCGTAAAAACAAGCAGACTGAAAATGTAAAAACCATTATTCATTTTGAGGATTTAGACGCCACATATAAAGCCAATTCATTTGATATTATTTTTTTGATTGAAACCATCGAACACCTTCGGTCCGACTTATTAACTAAAACCTTAGGTATTATTTATAGTTTATTAAAACCCAATGGCTATATAATTGTAACTACACCATTTAACGAGGATTTAAAAGTCAATTCGGTCTATTGCCCTTTTTGTGATGCAGCACATCATCACATGCAGCATGTGCAATCGTTTACCATCGAAAGACTTTCGGCTGTATTGAAAGAGAATAAATTAACACCTGTAGAAGTAAATAATATTGATTTTAACTATTTTCAAGACAAAATCGCCTATTATAAAATAAATTTTAAATGGTGGCTTAAAAATAAATTAGGCATATCAAAACGATTGCCATTTCAAAGAAAACATCTCTTTGGAATAGCACAAAAAAAATAAATTAATCTTTTAGGGGTTTACTAACTTGTATGCAACTCTTTTAGAGTATAAGACGTCTAAGTACAGTATATTATGAAAAATATTGCCTTGTTTATTTTGATTTTATTGCTCTATACTGGTTGTAAAAAAGAGCAAGATCTGATTAAAATACCACTCACTCAAGAGGAAGCCTTTGCGGTTAATTCTGCCTTAATCGATCCAAAGGCAAAGGTGTATTTTATTGCAGATGTAGAAAGTCACGATTCGATAACAAAAATTGTTGAGAACGATACAAAAGGATGTTGTAGCGCTGGCTATGGTGGCGGATCTTGCACCACAGGGGCTTCTCATTATTCGGGAGATGTTGGTTGCCCTATAACCGGGAAAAATTGGAATTTAGGTATTGATTATTATGGCAAAGGCGAATCGCGTGAAAATCTAATTACCAAAGCATTTACAGTTTTTAAAACAACAAAAAATGAAGCATACGGAGTGAGACTTATTTATACGCCATTCAAAGGAAAACCCTATTATTCAAACATCATAGACAATTCGCTAAATTCTTGGTCCAATATTGAATTGTTAGAAATGACCCCAAGTGGTGGTAATCCTCCCTATTACCTAAAGCTCCGCTTTAATTGTGAACTTAAAGAATATAATGGAACAAAGATTTTAAGGATAAAGAATGCCATTATAAGAGTAAAAATTTAATTGCATTAGCAATCAATAATTTAATAATGAAGGTTTAGCGGCTTAAAACACTGTAGTTGGTTTAAGTGTTAAAATATATATTTGAATACTTTCAGCCTTGCGTACTTTTATAGCTATAGGATTATTTTTTTTAATTGGTCATAATCTTATGGCACAAAATCGGTTTGTAAATTGGTTTTTTGCGTATGGGTCGGGTTTATCGTTTACCAAAACCGGGCCAGTAATTGTAAATGGAGGTAAAACTGCGACTGAAGAAGGCGTAGCTACAATTTCGGATCCATGTGGAAATTTATTATTTTATTCGGACGGTACGGCCATTTGGACTAAAAATCATTCGTTAATGGTTAATGGTGGCGGACTCAAAGGAAATACACAAAGTGCCGAAGCCGTATTGATCGTTCCAATGCCACTTTCCGATTCGCTCTATTATGTTTTTACAACCGACGATTATGGTGGAACCGATGGGCTTCACTATTCAATAGTCGATATGACAAAACAAGGAGGTGATGGTGAAATTGTAGTAAAGAATATTAAACTTTATGGCAAAAGTTCTGAAAAATTAACCGCTATTGTGCACAGCAATAAAAAGGATTATTGGATATTGAGCCATGACTGGGATTCGGCCAAATACAAGGTGTATTTATTAACCGAAAAAGGATTAAATACCTCTCCTATAATTTCAAAGTTAGGCCCTGTTACCAATACGTCGATCGAAAATGCTTTGGGCCATTTACGACCATCGTCGGATGGCGCTTGGGTTGCAAGTACTTATTGGTATCAAAATACACTCGAAATATATAGTTTTAACGCCTCTAATGGCGTGTTGTCGGCTAAATATACTAGCAGTCAATTCGATCATCAAAGGCCCTATAGTATTGAGTTTTCACCTGATAATAAACTTTTGTATGTTGGCGAGGCCGCAACAGGAGGCAATAATGATATATATCAATTTGAAATGGCGGCTTTTACAACGGGATCAAACCGATACAAAGTTGTAACGGCAAATTACCGTTTTGGAAATTTTGGATTGGGCCCTGATGGGAAATTTTATATTGCAAAATTTGATCAAAATTATTTGGCCGTAATTTCTTCTCCAAATACCTTTGGATCTGGATGTTCATATACTTCGAATGGGCTAAGTTTAGGTACTCAAAAATCAAAGTTGGGTTTGCCAAATCCGATCTTCCCAATAGTAATAACAGAACCTGAATATTCGATGTCGGTTTTGCCGGGATGCAAATTAAGCGACCCCGTTAAGTTTGAATTAATTAGCAATTTTTGTTACGATTCATTAATCTGGGATTTGTCAGACTTTTCATCAACCGATAATTATTCAAAAAAACGAAAACTAACCCATGTGTATCCTTATAAAGGCAATTATGACGTTACATTAAAAGTATACTATAATGGCATAACCTATACTTACAATAAAAATGTGAAAGTGCCAGCTGGCCCCATTGTCGATTTAGGCAATGACTTATTTTTTTGTGATCAGTTAAGTCATTTTTTAGATGCTGGCAACCCCGGAGCATCGTATTTATGGAATGATAACTATACAGGAAAATTTAGAAACATTACACAACCCGGACTGTATTTTGTGACAGTTACAAGTGGGGAGTGTTCCTCATCAGATACCATTCGTATAAAAAATGAAAGTAGCCTTAAACTTGGCAACGATACCGTTTTGTGTTTTGCAAACTCGTATACATACGATTTGCCCCAAGCCGATTCAATTATTTGGCAAAATGGTGCTAATACAAAAAGTAGAGTCATACTTGCACCTGGTGGTTTATTTAGAGCCACAGTTTACAAAAATGGGTGTACAAAATTGGATACCATTTCAATCGTTTTACCAGAATTGCAAAGCAACCCTCTTCCTTCCGATACCAGTTTATGTGAAGGATTATCTATATCCGTAGCGTTATCAAATTCAACCTTGAACTATTTATGGAATACTGGCGATACCACAGGATCAAAAAGCATTAGTAAAGCAGGAAAGTATAAACTAACACAATGGTTTAAAACGTGTAAATATTCCGATTCCTTTAACT